>CAYYOX010000027.1:0-21554 GCA_964473065.1 uncultured Planctomycetaceae bacterium
GCCAACAGCTTCGTGACGACGTCGACTTCGTTCCGACCCACCGGCAAGTCATCTTCGGGCACCATTTCACCAGCATCGCGGGCACGGGGCCGATCGTCGGTCCGGCGATTGCCGTCTTCTGGGGTTGGCTGCCGGCCCTGCTTTGGGTCGTGCTGGGGTCGATCTTCATCGGCGCCGTCCACGATTTCTCGGCCCTGGTCATTTCGCTGAGGAATCGGGGACAGACGGTTGGCGAGATTGCCGGACGCGTGATCGCTCCGCGGGCTAAGCTATTGTTTCTGTTGATCTTGTTCTTCGCACTGACGATCGTGTTGGCCATTTTCGGGCTGGTCATCGCGTCGATCTTCAAAATCTACCCCGAATCGGTTATTCCCGTCTGGCTCTCATTGCCGGTGGCCGTGTTGGTGGGAATTTGGGTCTACCGACGACGGGGCGGACTGCTGGTTCCCTCGCTGTTGGCGCTGGGGATTCTTTATTTCGGGATCTATGTCGGCGCCTACTGGCTGCCGATCACCTTGCCGGCCGCATGGGGCAACCCGGTCGTGATTTGGACGATCGTGCTGTTGGTCTACTGCTTCGTGGCCTCGGTGCTGCCGGTTTGGCTGTTGTTGCAGCCGCGAGATTTCGTCAACAGCCATCAACTCGTGGTGGCCTTGTTGATTTTGGTGGCCGGCTTGGCGGTGGCCGGGCTCAGCGGTGAGGCCGACATCATGCGCGATACGCCGGCCGTGGTGGCCAAGGAGAAGATCCCGCTGGACGCACCGCCGATCATGCCGTTTCTGTTCATCACGGTCGCGTGTGGCGCCATCAGTGGGTTCCATTGCCTGGTCAGCAGCGGGACCAGCAGCAAACAGGTGGCCTGCGAGACGGACGCCCAGTGCGTGGGCTATGGGTCGATGCTGTTGGAGAGTGCCTTGGCCGTGATTGTTATCCTGGCATGTTGTGCGGGCGTGGGGATGGGGAAGTTTGATCGCGTCACAGCCGAGACCTCCTCAGGCTATGACTACGCGCCCACCATGGTCAACGGAGAACAACTGGTCGGCGCCGAGGCGTGGGAAACACGCTACGATCCGTCGCAAGGTTGGAGTAGCTTCGGGTTAGGGGACAAGGTCGGGGCGTTTATCGAGGGCGGAGCCAACTTCATCACCGCGGTCGGGCTGCCCTTGAAACTGGCCATAGGCATCATGGCTGTGCTGGTCGCCAGCTTCGCGGCCACCACGCTCGATACGGCCACGCGTCTGCAACGCTACGTGATTCAAGAGTTGGCGGCCACGACGCGGATCAAACCGCTGACCAATAAGTACCTGGCCACCTTGCTGGCCGTCGTGCTCGGCGGGGCGATGGCGATGCTGCCCGGGCCCAGCGGCATAATGGGGACCGGCGGATTGATTCTTTGGCCCCTGTTCGGCGCGGTCAATCAACTGCTGGCCGGGCTGGCGTTGATGGTTACGGCCTTTTATCTATGGCGACGCAGCCGGCCCGTCTGGTTTATCGTGGTCCCCTTATTGGCCATGCTCGTGATGCCGCCCTGGGCCATGAGCTGGCAGATGTTCAACAGCGAGAGCGGCTGGTACGTGAAGCAAAACTATCTGCTGTTGAGCATCGGCGGGGCGGTCATGCTCTTGCAGGTCTGGATGGTGATCGAGGGGTTGCTCGTTTGGCGCAAGGCCAAGGGCGTGCTGGAAGAGGCTTTGCCGCCGCTGCCGAGCTAACACAGCATCGCCGTGCCGGCGACGGCTAAACGGTGGTGGCGGGGGATGTTTAGCGGTCGCCGGTACGGCGACCTGAGGTTCGTGCCGGGCACTTTGGCGCGACCAACGGTCGCGGCTTTATAGAAACGCCCCGCGCACTACGGCTCTTGTTTTTTCCAGGCCTACGCTGGCGATGGTTTGGGCGTCGTTGCGGTCCCAGTAGGTGCGGTTGAAGAGTTCCAGCGAGAGCGCCCCGCGGTAGCCGGTCGCGTAGAGGTCGCGTAGAATCGACCCGAGCGGCGCTACGCCGTCGCCCGGATAGACGCGATCGGCGTCGCCGATCTTCTCGCGTGGCGGGTCGGCCGGGTAGTCGTTGAGGTGGAAATTGTGCATGGCCGCCCCGTTGAGCAGCTTCAAGCCGGTAAAGCTGGACCCGCCGCGATAGATGTGAAAGGCGTCCAGCAGCAGGCAAGCGTCGGGGTGGCCCGCCTCGACGGCCACAAAGGCCGCCTCGCCGATGCGGCTTAGGGTCTTCGAGCTACCCCAGATCTCGAGTTGGGGAACCACGCCCATCTCGCGTCCCAGTTCCAACACGGCCCGATAACGCTCGGCGATTTTCAACAGATCCATGCCCGAGGTCCCGTGCGCCCCGGCCGGAGGTGCGGCGATATGTTGGCCGCCGATTCGAGCGATCAGGTCCATGTCGCGACGCATCTGTTCGAGGCCTTTGGCCCGCTGGGCATCGTCGTCGACGAGCCAACTGGGAAACCCGATCGCGCTGACCACGCTGAGGCCCGCGTCGGCGATGCGTTTCTTGATGTCCCCCAGCGACCCGCCCGAGTCGGCATATCGGGCAATGTCGCCGATCCACGGCTCGATACCCCCATAGCCGGCCTTGGCAACGACCTTGACTTGCTCGTCCAACGGCAGGTTCTTGCCGCGGATCGTGGCCGTGTTGAAGCAATAGAGGAACGGCTCGCGGTCGCTCGGTTTCGCTGGTGCGTCACCTGCGATGGCGGGCGAAGTGGTCAAAGCGGCGGCCATGCCGGCACTGGTGGCCGCGAGCATCTCGCGGCGGGAGAATTGTCGGTCCATGGGGTGTCTCGCTTGGAGAATTGAGGGGTGCGCAGCGTCAAACACTATTGTGGATTACGGGGGTCCGGATTGCAACCGGCGAGGAAAAAGGGGACAGGCACCGAGCCGGGGAGGTTTCCGGCGGGTTTAGCCTTTATTCATGCTCGGAGCCAGTCCCCATTTTCCCGGATTGCAACCGGGTGCGTTGCAAAGCGTGCCAAGCGGCTAGAAGCAGACGGCTTTGAGCTCGGGATGGTCGCCGACGTGGACGACTTCGTTCATTTGCAGCCCGAGTTGGAAGAACCCTCCCCCCATGGGGTTCAGGTGCTTGGCTTCGGCTCGGATGAAGGTCACGTCCTGTTCCCAGCGGAACCCGACGATGACTTCGTCGAGCCCCATGGGCTGCTCGAGCACGATGGCCGTGCCGGAGGTGGAAAACTCCTTGGTGACGGCCGTGAAGGCCTTGTCGACCCGGATCTTGCCGTCTTCGACCGGCACGATCAGCACGACCAGCGTCAAATTGGCCCGACCCTCCAGTCGCGGTCCGTCCAAGCGGGTGTGCAAGTCGGCACAGTTGTTGTTGACCACTTTGAGGATGAAACTTTGAACTTCGCGAACTCTGTTCTTTGTGAATAGCGACACGGCTTGCACTCCCGTCGGTTGGGGCTTCGTCTTATTGCACAAGTATAGTTCACAAAACGGCCCGTCGAGTTCTGTTGAGCCCCGGTCGGCAGAGTCCAGTGGTCAACAGAGTCCAGTGGTCAACAGAGTCCACCCGTGCAAAAGATTCCGAATATGCCGGTTTCCTAGGCAAGGATCTCGCAAACCCGCACAGACAGCCCATTTCCCGGCCTTTCGTCTGACGGCCGCGGCACACTCATGGGTGATCCGGTACGGCGGCCTCACTTCCGCCGATCCAAATGACCCGACTTGTTGATCGCCCGCCAGAGACGCAAGCCTATGGCAATGCTCACAAAACAACCGGCGGAGCCTAAGGCCGAGACGTCCTTCATGCCCAAGAAATCGATATTGAAGGTCGGCGTCACATTTCGGGCCAAGAGCAGGGCCGAGCCGAGGAACAGGGCGCTGGCCAACATGCCCAACACCAGCCGGTTGACCGACGGTTCCAGGCCGCGGTGGTCGAGATGGATGTCGAACCGGCCGCTTTGGACCTGTTCGAGGATGTCGACAATGCCGCGGGGTAACACGCTGACCAGATGCTCCATTTCGGAGTAGAGGCGTCGCATCTTGCGCAACCGGCGGCCCGGCGAGAAGCGTCGCCACAGCAGTTTCTTCTGGTAGGGGGCCATGACCTCGACCAGACTGAAGGTCGGGTTGAGCATCCGCGAGGTCCCCTCCAGCGTGACCAGCACCTTGATCAGCATGGCGATCCTTGCCGGCAGCATGATGTTGTAGCGCCGAATGATGGTGGTTATCTCGTTCAGCGCGCCGCTTAAGTCGAAACGATCCAACGAGACGCTGCCGTAGTGGGAGACGAAATCGGTCACGTCGATGCTTAGTGCGGCCCGATCCAATCCGGCCGGCGCGGCGCCGACCCGCGTGATGATGTTGGTTAGGTATTCGGCGTCCTGGTTGGCAATCGCCAGGAGCATGTCGCCGATGTCCTCGTGCAACTGCTCGTCGATCCGGCCGACCATGCCGAAATCGAGCAACCCGATCACCTGCCCCTCCATCATCAGCACGTTACCCGGGTGGGGATCCGCATGGTACAGCCCGTGCGTGAAGATCATTTCCAGGTAGAGGTTGGCCCCGTGTCGGGCGATCTCTTTCAGGTCGAAGCCCTTGGCCCGCAGCAGATCGGTCTCGGAGAGCTTGATACCCTCGATCCGTTCCATGGTCAGCACGCGCACGGTGCATAAGTGCGGATAGGTTTGCGGGATGTGGACCGTCGAGTCGCGGCGGAAGTCGCGGGCGAACTGCTGCATGTTCCGCTCTTCGCGGCTGAAGTCGAGTTCCCGGTGCATCACGCGTTGAAACTCGGACGCGATCGCCTCGGGCCGATAGTTGTGGAACTCGGGAATCCGTTGCGCCAATTGTGCCAGCCCGACCAGAATGTCCAGGTCGACCCGAACCTTGGTTTCGATATTGGCGTGCTGGACCTTCAGCACCACGGCCTCGCCCGACGGGAGCCGGGCACAATGGACCTGGCCGATCGACGCCGAGGCCATGGCCTGATCCTCGAACTCGGTAAACAGTTCATCGACCGGGTGGCCCAACTCGGCTTCGATGATGGCGCGAACCACGTCCGGCGGATCGGCCGGCACGTCGGTCTGCAGCGCCTGAAGCTCGTCGGCCAAATCGACGCCGACCAGGTCGGGCCGAGTGCTCAGCAGTTGGCCCAACTTGATGAACGTGGGGCCCAGCTCGGCCATAGCCAGCCGCACGCGGGTTTCCCAACCGTGCCGGGCGATGGCCGCCCCGCCCCGGGCTTTGATCAGGTCCTTGGCAAAATCGGGTCCCAGCCGACCGATCCAGGCGGCCAACTCGTACTTGCTCAGGACCGAGAGGATCTCCCCCCAGCGGTTCAGATGTCGATAGATTTGCGGTATGGAACTGAGTTTCACGGCAAGGTTCCGGTTTCAGTCGGCTGGGTTCGATAGACTGGCCCTCTCCTCTAATTGTACTTCCCCCGGGCCCGGATACCAGCCATTTGCGGCTTTGCGAGCCCCGCAAATCTGTTATAATTGAGCATGTCAACGGGTCCGGAGCCGGTACAATGTCCCAAATCGAATATGGCGATGTTTCCTGGGAAAGGATGATCCGAGCCGTGGAGAAAGTACGCGAGCGAGTATTGCGGACGGCCGCCGCCCTGGAAAAGGCCCATATTCCCTACGCCGTGGTCGGTGGAAACGCCGTGGCGGCCTGGGTCTCCCGGGTCGATGAGGCGGCCGTGCGAAACACGCAAGACGTGGACATCCTGTTGCGCCGCACCGATCTGGAAGCGGCCAAGGTTGCCATGGCCGAGGCCGGGTTCGTCTATCGCCATGCCGCCAGCATCGACATGTTCCTCGACGGGCCCGGCGCAAAAGCCCGCGATGCGGTACACATCATTTTTGCCGGCGAAAAGGTCCGCCGCGAATACACCGACCCGGCGCCGGACGTCTCCGAGAACGAACTCACCGAGTCGTTTCGCGTCCTCACGCTGGAATCCTTGGTGCGGATGAAGCTCACGTCGTTTCGGGATAAGGACAGAACCCACGTGCGAGACCTGCTCGAAGTCGGCCTGATCGACGCCGGTTGGGTCGACCGCTTGCCGACGGAGTTGGCCTCGCGCTTGCAGATACTTCTAGATACGCCCGACCAGTGAGCCGTCTTAACGACTACATCCACCCTAGTAACACGTTTGTAATCGAGGCGTTCACCTTCCGAATGTTCTATCACACCTAGCAGGAATTCAGTTGTTTCCTTGTGTGTGTATTGGGCGATGCCATGCTGTTATCCTCTGTTGGGTGTCGTTGCTCAATCTGTCACCCAATCGAATCTACGGATTAGTGAATGAATCCATGTGCGGTTGAAGTGATTGGTCAACCGCTGGTATTGGCCTGCGACGATGCCAGGACTAATGCCAATTCTGTTGGCAAAACGAGCCATCTCCTGTTTGCTCTTCAGCAACGGGATCTCTTCCATACATCCCTCGGGGAACAGCAGCTTCGTCGCAAAGTCGTTGGCCTCTTCTTCAAGCGGATCGCCTGCCGAGGGGTCATTGATGAACACGGTTTTCTTGCTGTGCTGTTTCGCGATGTGTCCCGCTTCGTGGAAGAAGGAGAACCAGAACTGGTCTTCCGCCTTCCCTCGAAGGTTAAGTTCAATGACAGCCTTTCTCGCTGTCATCCACCAACTGGCCCCATGCCATGGAACCTTTGGAACCTCCGGCACGAGAACGAGTGCAACGCCTGAATCGGCACAGAGGTCCCGCATTCTCGGGATGAACTCCCTCGGATCGAGTGTCGTGAGCGATCGGCTTTCCTTGACGGCCACCTTGAAACGAGCAAGATCAAAATCATTGCCTTTGACTTTCTGGGCCTCAAGTTCCCCCATGCGAATCCACGCGGCTAGCGCAATTTCAGACGTTTCAAAATGGGCAGATTTTCGAGCAGCAATTGTGCATTTCGCCCGAAACTGCTTCCAGTGTCTCTCCCAAGCAGCCCTGCTACTCACGCCAAGGAATGCAAGAACTTCCGAAAGCTGTTGTGTTCCCATTCTTGGAGATTGGATGTAGTTGGCGTTACGCATCTCCTTTCGGGGAAACTGCTTCAGCCAATTGAGATCGGCTTCGAGTCGCTTGGCGTCTTCGAGTCGGGCAAGGCGTTCGCGATAGAGTGCCTCACGCTTCAGCCAGAAGCCAGCCGAAACGCCCGTGACACGTTCAAGCCCGATAGCAGTTTCATGTGTAATCGGAGCTTTGCCATGGATTATCAGATTCACCGTTTTGGGAGACATATCAAGACGCAAGGCCAGCTCCTTTTGGCCCATGCTCAGGTCTTCGATCGTCTCCTCAAGGGTTTCTCCAGGCGGTACGGCGTAATCCGGCACATACCCCTTGTCCTGTGTGGTGGTCACCTTCCCCTCCTCGCGTTACCTGGTCAGTGGTAGTCTCTTACGTCCGTGATAAGAATGTTCGTCACCTGGCTCCAGTCCAGACCGCCATCGGCCTTGGTCGGCGTCGGGGCGTGGTCGGGACGAAAGATGAGACGATAGGGATGCTTCAGATCGACTGCAAGATGTCCAGCCAAATTGCCGGTCAACTCGTGGCATCTCCCGGGCAGATTCCGCATTTCTTCGAGGGCGGAAGCAGCTTCTAGGTCGGCAAGACGCTGACGCAGCTTCTTTGCCATTTCGGCACCCCACCGGCTTCCCATGGTTTTGCCGGACGAACATGCCTTCCTTAGCTTCGTTGAACTGAATTCTATCTCCATAATCGCATCTTGTCAAGGGATCTCTTTACGCAAAAGGTAAAGTATTTCCATATCCGCGACAAGGTCACTCCCTCTTTCCCGGAGTGCACCCATGCCTCGCAGGCGTTTCTTAGCGTCTTTTCTTGGTTTTCTGGCCTGGATACCCCGCAAGAGCATTCCAACCGGTTCGTCGGCGGGGTCCTGCGGGACCAGCTTGCCCTCGAAGGCTCGTTTCAGGATGCTTTGGAACGGGAAGTGGTGCGAGCCAGTTTTCCGTTCCAATTCGTCAATGATTGACAACCGGCGAGCAGTTTCCTCGACGGTTCCCTGCGTCAGTTCTTCGATTCGGCTGACAGGGCCGGCATGGCGTACCAGTAGGCCGTGCTGCCCCAGGTGGGATTCTGCTGGCGGATGATCCCCTCGCCTTCGCCCAGGCCCACCTGCTCCTCGACCACCCGGACGTTCTTCTGGAATTGGAAGGCGTCGTTGAGATGGAATGAGTAGACCATCGGATGGCCGGGCCGCAGGGAAACGAAGCCCGAGACGGCCTTGCGGTCGAACTGGCACCAGCCGCTGTTGAAATACTCCTCGCTGCCCGTGCCGTGGTAACTGGGCGGCCAATCGGCCTCGTCGGTCCAGATCAGCCAATCGCCTTCACCCCACCAAAACTCGTGCGGCCAATCGACGTGCAGCATCATGCCGACGTACTTCCCTCGCCCGCGACGATCGAGCACCACGTTGCCGGGCACGTTCTGCGGACCGAACTTGGGCACGGCGTGCGTGCCGGCCCGATGTTCGTTCCACGTAACATGGAACCGACCCCAGTCGGCGGGCAAGGCGTCGCGCTGCTGAACCTCCAACCGCAATTGCAGCTTGTCGATCTTCTGCGAAGAGCGGTTCTCGAGCTCCAGCACAACGCCGCCGTCGAAGGGCATCGGGAAGCACGAGTAGGCTTCCGTGTCGGTTGCGCCCAGCAGCAGCGAATGGAAGTTGCAGTCGTACTTGGTTTTTCCGGCCGGCCGCCGACCGAGCACGGCCGCAATCGACTCGGCCCGTTTGCCATGACCCGTATGGGCATGGCCGAAGAAGTAGCCCACGGGCACGTCGACGCTGGGCAGCTCGGCGCCGTCGAAAGCGATCCGCAACCGCAATCCGCAAAGCACCTCGGGCGTGGCTGGCTCGGTCGCCAGGCGCAACTGCCGAATCACGCCGCAGCCGTCCAGCGCGATCCGCTTCGTTTGACCGCTTTCCAGCGAGAAGGTCTCATCCGTGGTGGGCTGGTCCATCTCCGGCGGGCTCGACTCGGCCTTGAGCCAGGCCTTGCAAGTGAGTTCGATTTCACGCTGCTGCGTTTCATCCGGCGGCCAGGTAAGACTCTTCACCGGCGTGTTCGGCGGATACGTGGTGTGGACCACTTGCCAATAGTTGCTCCAAGCGGCCGATTTCCAGTTAGGCTTGCCGTAGTCGGGATTGACTAACTGCACCTTGCAATGCTTCGCATAAGGGATCGGGAACAACATGCCCGGGTAGCTCTTGAAGAAGACCAAGGGATAAGGAAAGGGCCCTTTTTCATCGTCAAAGAATTCCAACAAGGGGATGTCGATGACCGGTTGCTCGGCGTGGTCGAGGAAGATCTGGATTCGCGTGCCGGTTTGCGGCTCGGCGACCTGCCCGAGGAAGATCCGATGGAGGCAGCCCGGCCCGTCGATGTCCAGCAGGATGTTGCGTCCGTCGGAAATCGTAACGATCTCGTTTTGCGACGGGGCCCCTTGGCCCGGCTTCAACAGCACGAGGCAGTCCACGCCGAACAGATAGCCCCTGATCGCTTCAGGATTGCTGCCGGCCATTTCGATTGTGAGCCGATTGTCTTTCTCCTTCAACTCGAAGGCGCCGAGGTTGATCGGGCCGCTGGGAACGACCTGGGGATCATAGCAGTCGACCTTTGTGGATTTCTCGCCGTTGACATAGAATTGGCCAATGCCGTAGTCTCTGGACTTCGTGAAGTAGCCCATGATCTGGTAGCGACCGGCCTCCGGGGCGTCGAACGCCAGCACGATCTTGTCACCGAGCTTGGCTTCCCGCCACCAGAGGATGGCCCCGGCACTAAAGCTATTGTCGAAGATGGTCATGTCGAACGGTGCGAGCTTGCCGGTCGACTCGATCACTTGCATCCATTCGCCCTGGATGGCATACACGCCGTGCGTGGTGACTTTGCGTTCGATCCGTTTGAAGTCCCAGCCGTCGAAGTTCCCCCCGCCACGATCCCACGTGCTGGCCATGGCCGTGTGCGAAGCCTCCAGCGCGGGCAGTTCCTCGACGCTGCGCATCCGCTGCAGAAACCAACTCAGGTCCCGCACGGGCGGCTCGGCCTGGGCCGGATTGCAGATTACGCCATGGGCAGCCAATACGATCGACACAGCCAATATCACGTTCTTGGGCATAGTAGCTCCTTCTTTGTCTTGGGAAACGGTACAGGGACCATTGTAACGACAAAAGCCCGTTTGTTGTCAGCCGGCACGACTTTTACTGGTGCTTAATGGCGCGGCCGAGAGTGCCTGTATACCAGGCATGCACGGAGGTTAATGTAGGCACTCGGCAAGATTTGGTCTCTGCTCTTCCGGGGGTCAAGCGATTCGTTGGGGGGACGGCTGGCTTCGTAAACCAAGGATGCGCCGATATGCACGCTCCGTGGGCACTCAATGCACGACTGACAGGCCTTTCCGCCTTTCGCTGCCTTGCTAACTCAATCATTTCGATGCAGGACATTTTTTCGTAAGTCCCGTGTGGGCAAGCCTCTTCGGGCTTTTGGCCCGCTTGGGGACCGCGCCGTGGCACGGGAAGTGCGTTTGGCGGTGTCCTGGCATTTCTCAATCGACGTCCTGTTAAGGAGTAGGGATCCACCATGAGACTATTGAATCATCCAAAAACCTTGCTGTGCCTCTTGGGAGGCTTATTCATCTTGCTGACCTCAGCTTGTTGGGTCGACGTTGCTTCGGCGACCGAGGAGTCGGCCGTGTGGGAAGAGATGTCCGTCGAGCAGAAACTGGACGCCCTGAAAGGTTCCGCGTTGGAGATGAACGACGACGGAACCGTAGCCAGCGGCGGACTGTTCACCGACACGAACACATTGTGGACTTGCATCGCGGCCTTCCTGGTCTTCTTCATGCAGGCCGGCTTTGCGATGGTCGAGGCCGGTTTCACCCGAGCGAAGAACGCTTGCAATATCATCATGAAGAACCTGATGGACTTCTCCATCGGCAGCTTGACGTTTTGGTTGGTCGGTTTCGGGCTGATGTTCGGCGCCACAGGCACCGGCTGGTTCGGCACGACCAACTTCCTCTACGACGCGGCCGGGGATAACTTCAATTGGGCCTTTCTGATCTTTCAAACGGTCTTCTGTGCCACGGCGGCCACCATCGTCAGCGGGGCGATGGCCGAGCGGACCAAGTTCTCCAGCTACTTGATCTACACGGTCATTATCACGGTGGTGGTCTATCCGATCTTCGGAAGTTGGGCCTGGGGAAGTCTGCTGGACGGCGACGGATGGCTGGAAGGGCGAGGCTTCTTGGACTTCGCCGGCTCGACGGTCGTACACTCGATCGGCGGCTGGGCCGCCTTGGCGGGAGCCATCGTGTTGGGCGCCCGAATCGGCAAGTACGACGGAAAAAAGATCACTCCCATCCCCGGTCACAACATCCCCTTGGCCGCCTTGGGTGTATTCATCCTGTGGCTGGGGTGGTTCGGTTTCAATCCCGGCAGCACCACGGCGGTCGGCGGAGGCAGCTTCGCCTTTATCGCGGTGACCACCAACCTCTCGGCAGCCGCCGGGGCGATCGGAGCCATGGCGACTTCCTGGGTATTGTTCAAGAAACCGGATCCGTCCTTCACGATGAACGGCGCCTTGGCGGGCCTGGTGGCGATCACGGCCGGTTGCGATGTGATTCCGGTCCACTTTGCCGCCTTGACGGGCTGGCTGGCGGGACTGCTCGTGGTGCTCTCCTGCGTATTGATCGACAAGATCCGCATCGACGACCCGGTCGGGGCGGTGTCGGTGCATGGCGTTTGCGGTGCATGGGGAACACTCGCGGTGGGGCTGTTTGCCCAGGATGTCGGCTTGTTTTCCGGCGGCGGCACGGCCCAACTGGGAATTCAGGCCCTGGGTGTGGCGGCCGCATTCCTGTGGGCATTCCCGGTCAGCTTCGGCATCTTCTACGCAATCCACGCCACCGTCGGTCTGCGGGTTTCCGAGGAAGAAGAGATCGAAGGGCTGGACCTTACGGAACATGGAATCTACGCCTATCCACCGGCACTGGTCAGCGGCGTTCCCGTCTTGGCGGAAGCCCCGGCCGCGGTCAGCAAGTTGGTTCCTGTAACTGAAACGGCTTAGCACACCCGCCGCGTTTCGCAAACATCCACAAGCATCGCCCAGTCGCACTGGATACTCTTGGAAGGCAAACCTACCATGAAACTCATAGTCGCCATTGTTCAGCCAAACCAATTAGAAGCCGTCAAGGCCGCACTGTCCAAGGTCGAGGTCTTTCGGGTCACGATCATGGATGTGCAGGGATACGGTCGGCAACGCGGGAAGACCGAGGTGTATCGCGGGCACGAGTTCATGGTGAACCTGCTTCGCAAGGTCATATGTATGATCGCCGTGAACGACGAGTTCATTGAACCGGCCCTAGACACGATTATCCAAGCCGGCCGCACGGGCGAGACCGGCAAGATCGGCGACGGCAAGATCTTCGTACTTCCGCTGGACGATTGCATCCGCATCCGCACCGGAGAACGCGGCAGCGAAGCGATCTGAATAGGATCCCCTGACTGCGGGAGTTTTCTGTTTAGCCACGCGTTGAAAAAAGGTGTGCCACTGCTTCGCAGAAGCAGTGCCGCCTGTCCTGCTGGACGAAAGCACTGCTTCTGCGAAGCAGTGGCACACACCGGTGGCTAAACGAATTCCTGAAAAAACTCCTCTACTGGTCCGCATCCACGCGGATTTCTACGACCGTGCCTTGGCGGTGAAACTTTAGACCGGTTCCTTGGAGCAATTTGCCGAGCAATCGGTCGACGGTGACCTCTTTGACTTCCAGCGAAACGCGCTGGTCGAGCGAGATGCCCGCTTCGCGAATCGCCTCGCGATCGATCTGCAGGTCCAAGGCAAGACTTTCGGCCAACTGCCGGAGCACGGATCCGAGCGGTTGCTCTTGCAGTTTCAGAGTGAACCGTTGGCGAACAAGGCTCGAGGTCGAACGATCCGGCTTGGTTGGCTCTTTGCGGCGCGGCGACTTGATCCGCTCGTGGTCTTCCAGCAGGCCGCTGACAGAGATCCGACCGTCGACCACCTCGACTTGGGCCTTCGGCGCCAAGGCGGCAAAACGCCGGGCCGTGGTCTTCGGGTCCGACCCGCCCGGGTAGCTGCGGACAAGGGTCACTTCTTCGGGAATCGGCAGCAAGGTCACGGTCTTGCCGTTGGCCGACACGTTGAACGTCAAATCGAATTGAACGAGAATCAACGTCAGCCGGTCGATCAGTGTCATCGACGGCAAGTCGATCCCGGCCCAAAGGTCGTGCGGCACGAGTTCTAAGTCGGCTATAGTGAATCGATTCTCTTGGGCCAAATCCTCGAGCAACTCTTTGGGCGTGGTCAGGTCATCCCAGCCGATCCGCCGCGAGGCGAGAAACTTTCGACCGACCGCCGCTGGCAATTGTCGAACCTGCTCGGTCCGCAACGCGGCCAACGTTCGCAGCCGCGCCGCAACCGGCGGCGGGCCGACATAGACGACCGACCCCAGCAGACTGACCCCCAAGCGGCGGTCGCGGGCAATTTCCTGCAAGGCGGCCCGGACCGACATGTCGCGCAGCGCAAGCCGCAACTTCTGACCGGGATCGACGAGGCGATCCAATAAGACGGCCACGCGATTGGTCTGCGCGAAACGGCCCAGTGCATGACGCAACGGGTGGCCGGACCAGACGATCGGCTCGACCGGCAGGGCCAGCCGTTTTTTAAGACTCGGCCCGGTCAGCCAGTCATCCGCCCGGGCCAACCGGCAATCAGCCTCCCCCAGTAGGACGGTGCACGCCAGCACAACCAAGATTCTCGACATACGCGTTAGCGTCGTTACACCGTATCGCATCACGTGTTACGTTCACCGGCCGGGTATTGAAATAGTTCGCTTGTATTTATTGTCCGTCATACTTGCCGGCGAGAAAAGAGGAAAAAGCCACTTGGGGGGGTGTCTTTTTCATTGGCTTGTCGGCGGTTTCCGATTACAATCGAAGTTATGGACTGAACCTCGACGGAATCGAACCGTCTGGCCGCAGTTGAAGTGAATCCCTTTGAAAGGCAGTTGCCGTGAGCGACAAAACTCGAACTCCTTTCCTTGCCCTGTTATATCAACGCTACCTGGACCACCAGGATACGGCCGGGTATATCAGCAAGGTATCGCGGGTCTACACGGCCGGGGCCTTGCAGCGATTGGCGCAGCATCATGTGCCCGAAGCGCGCCGCGCGGCCGTGCTGGCGTTGGGGTTCATCGGCGACTACTCGGTCAACCATACCATGGGCTGCGCGTTGCTGGACAACGATCGGACCGTGCGCATGATTGCCGAGAACGGGATCCGTTCCGTTTGGGCTCGGGCAGGCAATGACGAGGAGCGTCAAGAACTCAACGTGATCATGCGTCTCGGCGCGGCCAAGCAATACGACGAGGCGTTGCGGCGTGCATCCGACCTGCTCGATAAGGCCCCCTGGTTCGCCGAAGCGTGGAACCAGCGTGCGACAGCCCGGTTTCATTTAGGCCGCCATGCCGAAGCGATCCGCGACTGTCATCAGGCGCTGGAGATCAATCCCTACCACTTCGTGGCGGCCATGTGCATGGGTCAGTCCTATCTGAAGCTCGACAACCCCGCCTCCGCGCTGGAGGCCTTCCGCCGTGCCTTGCGGCTGAACCCCGACCTGGAAGGCGTCCGCGTTCAAGTCGTTCGCCTCACGCGAGCCGTCGAGGACAAGTAGCCGCTTGCGGCTTTGCAGCGCCAGGCCTTTGTGGTACGCTATCTACTCGCCCCGAGTACTTTGATAGCCTGCCATAAGGAGCATTCCCGTGAAATTCAAGTCAAGCCTGATTCTTCTTGTCCTGGCCAGTGTCAGCCACTTACTCGCCGCCGAGGAAAAACCGTTTCGACCGCCGGCCGTGCCGCTGGTGGTGGTCGATCCGTATTTCAGCACGTGGTCCATGGCCGATCATCTTTACGACGAATGGACCAAACACTGGACCGGCGCCAATCATGCCATGGCCGGCATGATCCGCGTCGATGGGCAGACGCGCCGCTTCATGGGCACGCCGGTACCGGATTTGCCGCCGGTCGAGCAACTCGAACTGACGGTCCATCCGACCCGCACCGTTTATCGCTTCGCGGCCGACGGGGTCGAGCTTCGCCTGACGTTCCTTACGCCCGCCTTGCCGGACGATCTGGACATTCTTTCCCGCCCGGTCACCTATTTGAACTTCGAGGTTCGCTCGACGGACGGTAAGCCGCACGAGGTCTCGCTCTATTTCGACATCTCGGCCGAGTGGGTAGTCAACACGGTCGAGCAAGAGGTGGTCTGGGATCGCGACGAGCTGCCCGGCGAAAAGCCGCTGTCCGTCATGCGAATCGGGTCCAAGGAGCAGCCCGTGCTTCAGAAGAAGGGCGACAACCTGCGGATCGACTGGGGGTATCTCTATCTGACCGTTCCTCAAGACGAAAGCGTGACAACGGTCGTCGCCCACGCCGACAAAGCGCGAGGTTCGTTTGCCCAACAAGGCGCGATTCCGACGGCTGACGACACGCGGATGCCCCGAGCAGCGCAGGACGAGTGGCCGGTGATGATCTGTCGGTTCGATCTGGGCCGTGTGGAGGCTCAGCCCGTCTCGCGTCACTTGACGCTGGCCTACGACGACCTGTTCAGCATCGAGTATTTCAACAAGCACTTGCGACCCTACTGGCGTCGCAACGGCATGGATGCGAAAGGGCTCTTGACGATTTCCGAGCAGGAGTTTCCCGAACTGACCGCCCGCTGCAAGGCGTTCGATCAGGCTTTCTGGAAAGGACTCACGGCAGCCGGCGGCGAAAAATACGCACGGCTTTGTGCGATCCTTTTTCGGCAGACGCTCGGCGCCAACAAGCTGGTCGCCGATGCGGACGGCACGCCGCTGTACTTCTCGAAGGAAAACTTCAGCAACGGCTGCATCGCCACGGTCGACGTCACGTATCCTTCGGGGCCGTTCTTCCTGCAATACAACACGACGCTGTTGAAGGGCGAACTGATTCCCGTCTTCGTCTACGCCCGCACCGACGCCTGGAAGTTCCCCTTCGCCCCGCACGACCTGGGCACTTATCCGAAAGCCAACGGGCAGGTCTACGGTGACAATAAGCTCGAGTTTCAAATGCCGGTCGAGGAGTCGGGCAACATGCTGATCCTCACGGCCGCCGTCTGTCACAAGGAGGGCAACGCCGAATTTGCTGCGAAGTATTGGGACAAACTGACCGAGTGGGCCGAGTACTTGCGCGACAATGGGCTCGATCCGACCAATCAACTCTGCACGGCCGACATGTTCGGCCACCTGCCGCATAACGCCGATTTGTCCTTAAAGGCCATCGTCGGGCTGGGCGGCTATGCCATGATGTGCGAGATGCTCGGCAAGACGGATGATGCGAAGCGTTATCGGGCGATCGCCGAAGACTATGCGGCCAAGTGGCAGGAGATGGCCACCGAAGACGGCCATACGAAGCTGGCCTTCGATCAGCCGGGCACTTGGGGGATGAAACACAATCTGGTCTGGGATCGCGTGCTGGGATTGAACCTGTTCCCCAACTCGGTCGGCGACGGCGAGGTGTCGCTCTACCTGGGCGTGCAGAACGAGTTCGGCCTGCCCTGCGACAACCGCACGCCGACCTGCCTGATCGATTGGTGCGTGTGGTGTGCCTCGTTGGCCAGAAACAACGAGGATTTCAAGGAACTGGTCGCCCCGTTGTATCGCTATGCCGACGAAACGCCCAGCCGCGTGCCGCTGAGCGATTGGTTCAACACGCTCGACTCGAAGCAACGCGCCATGCAGGCCCGTAGCGTGGTCGGCGGCGTCTACATGCGGCTGCTCGCCCCGGCCGAACCAGACGCCCCGCGCGTGAAACCGCATGGCCTAAAGCTCCGTCAAGTCAAGCTGCCGCCGATCGAGCCGCTGTTCGACTACCCGGTCCGCGACACGTCAATCTGCGTCGGCAGTGACGGCAACTACTATCTGACCGGCACCACCGGGCATCCCACTTGGTGGAAGACCAACGAGGGCATCCGCGTCTGGAAGTCGGCCGACCTGAAGAACTGGGAACTGCTGGGGTTGGTTTGGAAGATTGAAGACGGCACTTGGCAAAAGAAGATGCACGGCGACGCCCGCGCCCTTTGGGCCCCCGATATCCATTACCTCGAAGGCACGTTCTGGCTCACCTACTCGATGAATTTTGGCGGCTGCGGGCTCTTGAAAAGCACCACCGGCAAGGCCGAAGGGCCGTACATCGATGTGCATCCGGACGGACCGATCACCGGCAACATCGACGCCTCGCTGTTTCAGGACGACGACGGCACGGTCTACTTCGTCTGGCAAAACGGCCTGATCGCACGGATGAACGATGAAATGACCGACTTGGCCGAGCAACCGCGACACCTCAAACCGGCTGGCGCGAATCAGGTCGGCTTCGAAGGGGCCTACGTGACCAAAAAGGACGGCCGCTACTACCTGATCTGCGCCGACTTCATCGACGGCGACTACCATTGCATGGTCGCCGCGTCCGAGAACCTCGACGGCCCCTACGGCCCGCGTTATCTGGCCATCCCGCACGGCGGGCACAACATGTTCTTCACCGACAAGCAAGGCAACTGGCAGGCCACCTTCTTCGGCAACGACCCGCGAGCCCCCTTCCGCGAACGCCCGGCCATGTTGCCCATCGAGTTAGACGAAAAGGGCCTCGTGCGGCCGGTGGTGAAGTAAGATTCGGCCCCAGAACAGGGAGTCAACGTCACGCGAAGCGTGGATCAGCCGGGCAACCTCGATGCCGCTGCTCAGCGGTCTATAAAAGGCAACGTAATTCCCGACCGAAAAGCTACGAACGTTCGGGGCAAGCTCGGGACGCTCCTGGCCCATCAACGGGTGTGCCGCCAGAAGGGCAAACTTCTCTTGAAACGTGTCCATCAGCCGATCGGCGGCGGCCAGATTCTCGCCGGCCACATAGTCATAGATTTCGTCGAGATCGGCCAGCGCGTCACGGTCTACGCGGTAGCCGTTCATGGGGCGTCTTGCCCGGCCTGATGCCGTTGCCGGCCCCGCCGCTTGACGTCGTCGAAGAACTCTCCCAGCGAGTCGTCGTCCAGTTCTACGGCCTCACCCCGATCCAGCCGTTCCAATGCCGGGGCGATATCCTCTCGAAGCGACCGCAACCGGCGCTGACGCTCCTGCAGCAAGCGAAGCGCTTCGCCGATCACTTCGGATTCGCTCTGGAATGTGCCGCTGGCGATGACACTCTGCACAAACTGCTGAAGCTCCGACGGGATCTCAACGCTCATTATCCGGGCCCTCCAATTGATACCCCTTTTATGCTATCAGAGAAATGGCGTCAGGTCAATCCCTGGGGGCAACGATTTTGTCCGATAGACGGCCTCCGCCCAAGATGTTATAATGGGGTCCACAGGAGGATGATCGGATGGCTCTGCACGGCGTAAGATTCTGTTGGCAACAATTCGCTCTGTTGGCAACAATGCTCTTGGCAATTCAAGCCGAAGCGTTCGCTAAAGAGAAGGTCCCGGAAGCGGCTGCGTTGAAAAAGTCGCAGGAGTTGGTCGAGGAGCTTTTCGCCGAGGAATTGGCAGAGGCCAAGACATCGGCTGCCAAGACGGGTCTGGCCAAGGAACTCATCCGGCAGGCGGTCGACACTCAGGACGACCCGGCGGGCCGTTATGCCTTGCTGCAAGCGGCCGGAAAACTGGCCATTGAGGCCGTCGACGCGGAAACGGCCCTTGCGGCCGTGGATCGGATGGGCGAGTCGTTCGAGCTTGACGCGCTGACGATGAAGTTCAAAGTGCTTCGCGCGGTTGCCAGGAAGGCGAAACTATCAACCCAATCGAAAGTGGTTGCCCAACAAGCATTGAAGTTGCTCGATCAGGCAGTCGAAGCGGATGACCTTTCCATGGCCGTGGAGTTGGGAAAACTGGGTGCCCGTGCCGCCCGCAAGGCGCGCCAACAGACGCTGGCCAAACAACTGGCCGCCCGAACGAAGCAGGCCGAGAAGCTTGCCAAGAGCCATGCCGAATACGAGCAGGTCATGGCCGCGCTGGATAAGAATCCGGGCGACCCGACGGCCAATCTCGCGGCCGGCCGCTACCTGTGCCTGGTCAAAGGCGACTGGGAGAAAGGCGTATCCTACCTTGCCTTGGGCAACGACCCGGAGTTGAAACAACTGGCGATCAAGGAACTCAACGGCGTTGGGAACCCCAAGGCCCAAGTCGCCTTGGCCGACGCCTGGTGGAACTTGGCCCAAACCCGAGAGGGCCGCGATAAACACGCCTTGATGCTGCGTGCCGGGTCCTGGTACGAACATGCCCAAACGGAATTAGCCTCGGGCTTGCTGCGAGTCAAAGTCACGAAACGGCTCGACAAGATCGCTGCCATTGGGCAGCCAATTCCGGAGGCCACCAAGAAACAGCCGCCCTTGGCCGTCGCCCCGTTCGACTCGAAGCAAGCAGCCGGCTACCAATTCCGCTGGTCCAAGCACCTGCGCGTTCCCGGCACATTGACCAACTCGATCGGCATGAAGTTCGTTTTCATCCCGCCGGGTGAATTCGAGATGGGTTCGGACAAGGAGGAAATCGACCGTCTGCTCGAGGAAGTGAAGCAACGCAAGTTGGCAGCATGGCATTTCTCGACCGTTCCGTCGGAGGGACCCCAGCATCGCATTAGGATCAGCAGACCGTTCTACCTCGGCGTCTTCGAGGTGACTCAGGCCGAATACCAACGGCTGATGGGAGCGAACCCGAGTTTTTACAAGACAGCGGACCTTCGAGGTCCCGTTGGCTCGACTTCGTGGAACGATGCCCGAAAGTTCTGCCAACGGCTCTGCGACCTTCCGAAAGAAAAGATCGCCGGTCGGGTCTATCGATTGCCGAGCGAGGCCGAGTGGGAATACGCATGCCGTGCAGGAACCACGACTCGGTACTACTTCGGCCAAGATGACACGCACATGGACGATTACGCATGGTCGCGTCGCAACACGTCGGGGAGCACGCGGTCCGTAGGGCTCAAGAGGCCCAATGCCTGGGGCCTCTACGACATGCACGGAAATGTGTGGGAGTATTGTGCCGATCGGTTTGGATTACACTACTACGGGCAATCGCCGCCGAACGATCCAACCGGCCCGACTTCCGGCGGCGGAACCGTATCGCGAGGCGGCGGGACCTTCGAGGCCGATCCGATATTCTACCGATCCGCATATCGATTACAGCGGTCGGAGGAGTCCCGCAATGCCAGCGATGGATTCCGGGTGGCGTTGACGATCGAACCAAAATAACGCGAACGACCACGTTCTGGCGAACGTGGCTACGACCGTATGGGCATCATTCGCCGGGATCTTCGGGGCCGTAGCGGCCGCGGTATTCTTCCGCCGGGTACTTCTGCTCGTTCTTCGCCATCTTTTGGCGGATGGTTGTCGAGAGGTCCAAGCCCAACTCGTTGGCCATGGCCAGGGCGTAGCAGAGCACGTCGGCCAATTCCTCGGCCACGGGGGCCAGTCGCTCGGGCTGATCGGCGATGGCCCGCGACTGCTCGACCGTGAGCCACTGAAAATGCTCCATCAACTCGGCCGCCTCGATGGCCATCGACATCGACAGATTCTTCGGCGAGTGGAACTGACGCCAATCCCGCCGGTCGACGAACTGCCCGACCAGTTCCTTCAGTTGGGCAACGGTCGTTTCGCGATCCGACATGTGAGCCTCTCTTGGGAATTTGTCAGCGGAAGTTGTAGGTTATGCTTCAGCCTAGAAGCAGAAAACATCGTAAGTCAGGGCTCGCCCTGACGTTTTTCTCTCAGTCTAGCTCAATAACCGCCCCAGCACGGCTCCGGCAAGGACTAGCCAGCCGGGTGCGATCTTCCAACGCAGGGCCAGTGCGGCCGCGACCAGGGCCAATAGCCAGGCGGGCCAGTCGACCAGCGTTGCGCGGCTTAGCGTGATCGTTACGGCCGCCATCAGGCCAATCGAAGCGGCACCGACCGCGTCAAGGAAACGCGAAGCCCACGCGGATTGTCGCAGGCGGGGAATCAAGGGGTTAACGATCGCGACCAGCACGAACGAGGGCAACAGCAGTCCGAGCGTGGCCACCGCGGCGCCCGGCCAGCCGGCCACCAGGTAGCCGACGAACGTGGCGGTCGATAGCAACGGGCCGGGCGTCAACTGCCCGATGGCTACGGCGTCGAGCAATTGTTGTTGGGTCAACCACCCGTAGTCGCCCACCAGTTCGCCTTCCATGTAGGCCAGCAGCACGTACCCGCCGCCGTAGAGCACGACGCTGATCTTCAGGAAGAACAGCCCCAGTTTCCAAAGCGGCACGCTCGTCGACACGGCGGCCGCAGTCGCCATTCCCACGGCAAGGGGCGCCGCGGCCGCTTGGGCCACACGGGCCGTGCCGATGCTAATCACGCCGGCCGAGACAAGGCCAGCCGAGACAGGGCCAGCTTTCCCGGAAGGTGGATTCGCGTGACGCGTCACTCGCAATAGCAGCACGGCGACAAAGCTGACGACCAACAGAGCAGCCGAGGGAGCGCAGCCTACCAACGAAGCGCCGGCTCCACGCGC
>CAYYOX010000027.1:21564-23368 GCA_964473065.1 uncultured Planctomycetaceae bacterium
AATACAAATAGCCCAAGGCTCCGGCTGCCAAGGCAAACACGATTGCCAGCACCACCGGCTTGATCCCGTCGAGAAACGGTTTGACCTCGGGCAGCGTTCCATAGCGTTGATAGACAAACGCGCACACGGCGGTGATCAACACGGCGGGCAAGGTGAAGCATGTTCCGGCCACGATCGAGCCGAGCAGCCCCGCCCGGCGATACCCGACGTGGTTGGCCATCTCGACCGCATTGGGGCCGGGAATCAGGTTGGTCACGCTGATCAGGTCGAGAAACTGGTTGCCGGAAAGCCAACCTCGACGAGTCACCACCTCGTGCTCCATCATGGCAATATGCGCAGCCGGCCCGCCGAAGCTGATTGTCCCCAGCTTCAGGAAGAGTCTCGCGAGTTCGGCCAATTGCTGCACGTGGTATCTCCTTGCCCTGTATTGTCCGCTCTTCCGGCGTCGTGTCAAGCGAAGTGTTTTTTGCTAATCGGCAGATTGTTGGGGAGGAAAAATGGGAAAGGGGGAAAAGGGGAAAACGCGCTGGCCACGGATGGAGAGAAGCAAGGCAAATATTGAAAAGCAGACAATGCCAGGGAGATGACTCTTGGATTCATCAAACTCCGTCCGTGTTTCATCCGTGGCTGATCAATGCGTCTCTTGTTTTCATGCTCTACATACAGTCTTTCCCATTTTCCCCCTTTCCCTTTTTTCCTCCCCGCGTCTTTGGCCGACTTGACATGACCGGCCGGGCAATGCCATACTGACGGCCCCTGATCGAACGGGTCGATCGGACGCTTTGGAACGCAATCAATAGAAAGGTTGAAGCAATGGACAGGGGACGCTTGTTGACGCTGGTTGTGGTGATAGTCGTCCTTGCGTCGGCTCGGTCGCTGCTGGCCGAACCGGGTCCGCCGCGTGGTTATTCGATCCCCTTGATCGATCTGGCCGATCAGTCGCATCGTCAGGTGATCGTCGATCGGGAACCGGGCCAGTATCTTGGGCACGTGACGACCGTGCTGCTGGAAGACGGCAAGACGATGATTGCCGTCTATCCGAAGGGCCATGGCCGCGGGGCCATTGTGATGAAGCGGAGCGAAGACGGCGGGCTGACCTGGAGCGAACGTTTGCCTGTGCCGGACAATTGGGCCACATCGCAGGAAGTGCCCACCCTTTACCGCGTCGTCGACCCGCAAGGCGTCAAGCGGCTGATTATGTTTTCCGGACTCTATCCGATCCGCATGGCCGTCTCCGAAGACGACGGAAGGACCTGGACGCCGCTTGAACCTATCGGCGAGTTCGGCGGGATCGTGGCCATGGGCGATTGCGTGCGGCTGAAAGACGGGCGTTACTTGGCCATGTTCCACGACGACGGCCGGTTCTTCCGTGCCGGGGGAAAGCGGACCTCGAAGATGATCGTCTACAAGACGTTGTCCGACGACGGCGGGTTGAGTTGGGGTGAGCCGCAGACGGTCGTCACCCATCCGACGGCCCATCTGTGCGAGCCGGGCATGGTCCGATCGCCCGACGGCAATCAACTGGCCGTGCTGTTTCGCGAGAATGCTCGCAAACATAATTCGTTCGCCATCTTCTCCGACGACGAAGGCGAAACGTGGACCGAGCCGCGGGAACTGCCCGGCGCGTTGACCGGCGATCGGCATACGTGTCGCTACGTTCCGGACGGTCGGCTGGTGATAAGTTTCCGCGACACGACGCACGAAAGCCCCACCAAGGGCGACTGGGTGGCCTGGGTGGGAACGTATGAGGACCTCGTCGAAGGTCGCGAGGGCCAAGATCGTATCCGGCTGCTGGACACTCATC
>CAYYOX010000028.1:0-17251 GCA_964473065.1 uncultured Planctomycetaceae bacterium
GTCAGGGAGCGGGCAAGGGGTCCTGTTGCACTTCCAGGCGGTCGACTGGGAAGCCACCGGGCTGGTCAAAGGGCATCAGGTGGGCACGCACCGCGGCGGGTTCGACGCCTTTTCCTTCGACATCACCGAGGCGCTGATCGCCGACGGCCCGCAAGAGTTGATCGTCAAGGTTTTCGACCCTGCTGACAAGGGCGACCAACCGCGCGGCAAACAGGTCAACAATCCGAAAGGCATCTTCTACACGCCGACCACCGGCATCTGGCAATCCGTGTGGCTCGAGCCGGTCTCCCCGGTGCGCATCGAACGGTTGTTGCTCACCCCGGATGTCGACGCTTCCTGCCTGCGGATGACCGTCAAAGGGACCGGGACCAACTCGGAGAACACGGTCCACGCCGTTGCCTGGCTCGACGGCGAGCCGGTCGGCCGAGCTTCCGGCGGCGTGGGAGCGGAGATCCGACTCCCGCTGCCCGAAGAAAAACTGAAACTCTGGTCGCCCGACGAGCCGACTCTTTACGAGCTGACCGTAACACTCGAGCGGGACGACGTGAAGATCGATCACGTCGAAAGCTACTTCGGCATGCGGAAGATCGAACTGGCCAAGGACGAGGCCGGCGTGACGCGGATGCGGCTGAACGACGAGTTCCTGTTCCAAATCGGACCGCTCGATCAGGGCTTCTGGCCCGACGGGCTCTATACGGCCCCTACGGACGAAGCCTTGCGCTATGACATCGAAGTCACGAAGCAACTCGGCTTCAACATGACGCGGAAGCACGTGAAGATCGAGCCCGCCCGCTGGTACTATTGGTGCGACAAGCTGGGTCTGCTGGTCTGGCAGGACATGCCCAGCGGGGATAACAGTTCGCCCGAATCGAAGAAACAGTTCGAGACGGAATTGCGTCGGATGGTCGAGGGGCTGCGGAACTACCCCTCGATCGTCATGTGGGTTGTGTTCAACGAGGGCTGGGGCCAGCACGATACGTCGCGCTATGTCGAGATGGTCAAGGAAATGGACCCCACGCGCCTGGTCAGCAACGCCAGCGGCTGGACCGACAAGCAGGTGGGCCACATCCTCGACATCCACAGCTATCCCGGTCCGGCGGCCCCCAAACCCGAGTCCAACCGGGCCGGCGTGTTGGGTGAGTTTGGCGGATTGGGGCTGGGCGTCGACGGACACACCTGGACGGAGCGCACCTGGGGCTATCGCGGTACGGCCAGCTCCCGCGAACTGACCGCCCGATACCAGCGACTGTTGGGCGGCGTGTGGGGATTGAAACAGACCGACGGCATGTCGGCCGCCGTCTATACCCAGATCACCGACGTCGAGACCGAGTGCAACGGGCTGTTGACCTACGATCGGGCGATCATCAAGCCGGACGCCAAGAAAGTGGCCGCCGCCAACCGGGGAATCGTACCCACCGTGAAAGTCGTCGTACCCACCTCGCAATCCGAGGGGATCGCCTGGCGATATACGCTCGACACGCCGGAAGCCGACTGGCGCCATGGGGAGTTCGACGACAAAGCCTGGCAAGAGAGTCCGGGCGGATTCGGCCGCAAGGACACGCCCGGCGCCGTTGCCCGCACCCAATGGCACACCACCGACATCTGGCTGCGCCGCACGTTCGAACTGCCCGAGATGGACAAGGACGCTCTCTCCCTGCTGATCCATCACGACGAAGACGCCGAGGTTTACATCAACGGCGTCCTAGCCGCCGAAGCGTCCGGATTCACGGTCGGCTACGAAGAGTTCCCGCTTTCCCCCAAAGGCCGCGCCGCCTTGAAGACCGGCAAGAACGTCATAGCGATCCACTGCAAGCAAGTCCAAGGCGGGCAATACATCGACGCCGGACTAGTCGAGATCGTCATGCCCTCGGAAGATGACCAGTAGGTCAGAGCTCGCCCTGACGGAACCACTTACCGGTAGCTGGCGTTGGGTATAGTCGGGATAATAGCAAAACCGATTCACCTGCCCAGCGACCGAGTCCGAATCGCGTAGGCCTGCTACGGTTCCTGTTTCTCGTCATCCAACGATCGAAGCAGCTCGATTCGGTCGAACAGGGCGTCCCCGCCCATGGCAGTCGGTGCAATGCCGGTCAGTACGAATTCGCCGAAATCCTTCCACAGGTCGCGGGTGACCACGATCCACTCTTGCGGCGATTCCTGGGCGACCTGCACGGCGGCCCAGCCGGTCGTGTTTTGGCCGCTGTAGTAGCGCCATAGCGGCTGCCCGGCCGGAGGCCACTTCCCGCCGCCTGCCAACTCGATCATCACGCCGCCGGCGCCCCGCGATTTCCAGGCGAACCGCAGATAGCGATACTCGCCCGGGTCAGGGTTCTCCACAATGCGGTAGTTCCAGCCGGAGATGCTCGCCGAACTGCGTTGAAGGGGTGTCATCGACAAGGAGGCCTTGCCCGAGTGATAGTCGTCCTCGCAGAGCGTCGCCACGCCGTTTCCTTCGGCAAGGGCATCGACAAACGCCTGGTCGTCTTCAAACAGGGTGACCGCCGAAGAAGGCGGGCCGAGCACCTCGCGGAGATAGGCAATCAGGTCGATCGCATCTTGGGGACTGACCTCCTTCTCCAATCCCTCGGGCATCATCGAAAGTGCGGAGGCGGCCATCTCGTCGATCTGGTTGCGGAGGATCGTCTGCTCGACGCCTTCGTCTTTGCGAAGCGTGATGCTGGTGGCCGTTTCGGCGGCCAGGACGCCGGTGAAGATCCGCCCGTCCTCGGTAACCACCGTGTAATTGCCGTAGCCCACGGAAATCTGGTTGTTCGGGTCGAAGACATCGGAGACGAGCATTTCGTCCGACTTGCTCTTGGTGACCGACAGGTCGGGGCCGACCTCGAATCCCCGGTCCTCGAGCTTGTGGCACTTGGCACACTGCTCGTCGAAGACAACTTTGCCGTGCTTCGCCTCGCGCGGCCCGGTCAGCGCCGCCTGGTATCGCGCGAGCACCTTGCCGAGGTTGCCCTTAGTGGTTTGGGTAGTCAGGAGGGTCGCGGCCCGATTGCGAATCTCCTCGTTCGGATTCTCTTTGAGTTGCAGACGGCGGATCGCGTCCAAAGCGGCCAGGGGTAAGACGCCTTCCTCCAGGGCGTCCAGCAGCACGGGCAGCCGGTTCTGGCGACTGAAGACCGCTGCGATCACGGCAACCCTGACCTTGGGCGTATAAGCCGCGAAGCGGTCCAAAAGAAGCGAGCAGACCTCGGGACGATCGGCCGCGGAGAGTGCAGCCACCGCGGCCAATTGCACCTCGAGCGGCTGGCGCGAATCGAGCAACTCCTCGACTACCGACGCCAGTTGCTCATACGAAGTGCTGGCTAGGAGTTGTGTGGCGGCCACGCGATCCTCGACATTCCGGTCTTCATCCAAAGCTGCCTCGGCGGCCGCTTCGAACGCCGCTTTCATATCGGGTGAGTTCTGGAGTTGGAGTTGTCCTGCAACGCGAAGAGCCAGTCGACGGAGTTGACCGGAGCGGCTCTGTAGCAGAGCGATCAGACTGCGCCGTCCTTCGGCGGAGTCAAGTGGCTGCGACTTGCCCCGCGCCAGTCCGTCGAGCAGGCCCTCCAGACAGGCCATTTGCAGAGGAAGACTCGAATCGCGTTGCATCTTGGAAACGGTTGCCAGGAAAGAGCCCATCTCGCGATTGTCATGGCGGGCGCCCATGATCGAGGCAAGAGGTTTCAGCAACAAACGACCCTCTTCGCCCGGGTCTCGAAGCAGCGCAACCAGCAACTGGCCGGCCGAATCTGCCACGGAGCTGAGAATGCCGGCTTGCATCCAGGGGTCGCGCCCGTGCCCGGCGCCCAGCACGGCCAAGGCTTGCGTCGCGCGAGGGTCACGGCTTTCGCCCAAAGTGAACGCCAACTGGAGCCGCACGCGGACGTGCGGATCGTCGACCATTTGGACGATTTTCTCAATCAGTGTGTCGTGGTTCGGAAGCCAGCGTTCAGCCAATCGCAAGGCGTGCATCCGCACGGCGAAGTGCGGATCGTCGAGTGTTTGTTCGATCAACTCGGGCGTCAGCGAACCGAGCCCGTCGAGCGTACACATCGCGTGCAGCCGTGCCTGCGGTGTCTTGCCCGTCCGGGCCAAGTCTCGCAGCCGTGTGACGACCGATCTTTGGCCCCGGTAGATCAATACATTCTGGGCCGTTTGCCGCTTCCAGGCGTTGGTTTCCGACAACATCTCGACGAGTTGCTTATCCGACGCCTTGGTCAGATCGGTCTGCTTCGTCCGCGGGGCCGGATCGTGGACGACGCGCCAGATGCGCCCCCGATCGGAACCGGCGATGATCGAGTTGACGTAGAGTTGTTGCAGGTATCGGGGAATGGCCGAATAGTCTTCGATAATGCCGCGGTACATGTCGACGATATAGAGCGCCCCGTCGGGACCCGTCTCGAGGTTGACCGGTCGAAACCACTGCTCGGTGGAAGTGAGGAACTCGGTCTGCTCGTCTTCGCGCGGACGACGGGCCGTATAGCCGGCGCCCCGGGCAACGAGCAGGCAGCGGTGGACCATGTTCTGGGCGTTGTCCACGCTGAAGTGGTTACCGTAATACTCGCAGCGAAACTGCCCGCCGCGATAGATGGTCTGGCCACTGGCTGCGGTGAAGTAGCCGTTGGCCGTGGTCTCCATCTCGCCGTAGAACTTGACCCAAGCCGGGTCCTTGCTTCGCGCGAGCCGCCACGGGTCGGGCTTGCTCGTCGGATAGACGCGGGCCGGGCTTCCGTAGCTGCTGATGTTCACGACCGGATTCCCGGCGGCGTAGAAGGGGTTGCGGATCAGGTAACGATACTCCAGCGGCGCCACAAACAGGGCGTGCTGTTGATTGTTGATCAGGAACCGATCACCCCAATCGTTGATCGCCTGACCGAAACCGCTGGCGCCGCCGCTGACCGGCTCCAACGCCGTGCCGTCCGACTTGAACCGGAAGCAAACGTCGCCGATTGGGACGGGTTTCTTCAGTCGAGGTCCGCGGATCGTGCCCGAGCTTCCGGTGCCGCTGATGCCGTAGATCCAGTTATCCACTCCCCAACGAGGGTTGTTGATTCGCGACCAGAGAGTCTCGGTTCCAAAGCCCGTAAAGAGCGTCTCGCGGACATCGGGCTTTCCGTCGCCATTCGTATCTCCAAGGTAGATGATGTCGGGCGCACAGAGAACGATCACCCCGTCGCGGGCGGCCGCAACGCCATAGCACGGCGGCAGGCGGTCGGCCCAGACGGTGGCTCGATCCATGCGTCCGTCGCCGTCCGTATCCTCCAACATCTTGACCGTGCCAAACTGCTGCCGGGCTGCCCGCTCAATCGCTTCGGCGGGCGCATCGATCCGTCGCACCTCCGTGTCGAGCACGCCCGTCTTGTTCAGATCCAACATTTCGAGATACCCTTCGAGGTTGTATCCATGCAACTCACACACAAAGAGTCTTCCCCGCGGCCCGAAGGCGATGGCAGTTGGATCTGCCAGATGCGGTTCGGCGGCGACCAGTTCCACGCGAAAACCCTCCGGCACGACAAACAGCTCTTGGCTTTCCTCCAGCGGTAACGGCCCGGGGGCGTCGGTGGCCAGTTCGATTTCCTTGCCGTGGCTATGTCCGCAATACATCGACCATGATATCGCCTGCAATGCCACCAGCAACACAAAACAGACGGATCGTTTCATCAGACTTTCTCCTTCGATATTCCACATTGGCAATGTCACCTGATGGGAGTGTGCCCACAGCCGTCACCGTTCACGGGTCTCAAGACCATCCTAGACAATTGTCCGCTGAACGACACGAGTCACATTCTCGTCAAAGCGGTTTGTGTTGTCAAGAATATGCGGCCACAGGCAACGCTGCCCCATAGGTAGTGTTGCGACATGACGGCCGGTCGCGACTATGGGCCGCATCGACGCCAACGGATCGACGTCGCCAACAGATCGACGTCGAAGCCCGGAAGATTGAGCAGTTTCAGCAAGTGAGCGAAAAGCTGTTGCAACGAGTCGACCAGCTCGAACGCAGATTATCCGTGATCCCCATGCAAGACTACGTAGAAACGAGTCTGCGCCGAAATATCGCAACTTGCGTCAAAAGAACACTCCCCCTCGACTCGTGGGACCGGTGTTGAAGAAGAGTATTACAACGAATCAGAATCCGCCCCGAGGTCTTTCGGACCGAGAATCCTCAATTTCGGTGCTTGACGCGGTTGCAATGGCTCGTCATAAATGAACACGTGCCGGCTATCGTTGCTGGCAGGGCAGCTTGGTCGAGCCGTGCGAGAACCGCAGAGTTCGGCCGTCGTGAGTATATCTTGGCGTAGCGCAGTGGCCGGCATTTCCGACTAGGCCATTTCCAGCTAAGCCATTTCCAGCTAAGATCAACGAGTATTACAAGGAACCCATCCCCATGAAAATCACCCAAATCATTTGCCAGATCTTGCGGGTCGGTGTGGCCGAGGCCAAGACTTCGGCCTGTCAAGATGCGCTCCTGGTGCGCGTGCGGGCCGATACGGGCCTGGAAGGAGTCGGCGAAGCCGATTCGTCCCCCGAGGTGGTCAAAGCCGTTGTCGACGCGCCGTTTAGTCACAACGTAGCTTGCGGGCTGCGCGAGCTACTCTTGGGTGAAGACCCATTAGAGACCGAACGCCTCTGGCAGAAGATGCTCCGGGGCACCCAGTACTTCGGCCGCACGTCGGTCACCATTTCCGCCATGGCGGCCGTCGACATGGCGCTTTGGGACCTGAAGGGAAAGCATTTTGGCGAGCCGATCCATCGCCTCTTAGGCGGCAAGCGGCATAAAGCGATTCGAGCCTATGCGTCGATCCTCTTTGGGGCCGACGGGGCGGAAACCCGAGACATCGGTCGTCGCTGGATCGACGCCGGTTACACGGCCGTGAAGTTTGGCTGGGAACCGATGGGTGGCGATGAGGCGCTCGACATCGAGTTGGTCCGCGGGGCCCGCGAAGGCCTTGGCCGGGATGCGACGCTGTTGGTCGACGCCGGTTGCGTGTGGGACGCGCGAACCGCCCTGCGCCGTGCCCGGGCGTTCGCCGAGTATGACATCGGCTGGCTGGAGGAACCATTGCAGCAAAACGACGTCGACGGCTACGTTTGGCTGCGGGACCGTTCGCCGGTGCCGATTGCCGCCGGGGAAGGCGAGTGCGGCCGCGAGGCGTTTCGGCCGCTGATCGATCGGCACGCCTTGGACGTTTACCAGGTCGATCTGGCCCGAAACGGATTCACCGAGGCGGCCTATATCAAGCAGCGTGTGGAGCAGATCGGCGCCCGCCCTTGCAACCATTGCTACACCAGTCCGGTGACCGTGGCGGCCAGCCTGCACTGGCTGAGCACCTGCCGTGATGCGTTCCTGTTCGAGGACTGCGTGGAGGACCATCCTTTGCGCCACGAACTGACCGTCGAGAAGGTCCAGGCCACCGGTGGTCTGATCGAGGCGCCCGATCGGCCGGGACTAGGTGTCACGCTCAACGAGGATTTCGTCCGCTCAGCCCTGGTCGCCGAGTCGGGCGCGTAGTCGAAGGCGCGGCCCACGCGAGAATCTTGTTCGTCCGATGCGAGTATCGGTGGTTTGCGAGCCGCTGCCTACTGAATCCGCGGCGGAGCTAGCGCCTTGCCGCTCACATCCTCGCACACTGGGTAAATTCTCATCTGCCGCTCGCCTTTACGAATATCAGCTTCATCCGAAACATCAATGAACTGAGCAAGAGATACAGGGATCGTATGCCCGCACCAGCATGGAACACAACAGTTCGAGTTTCTCGTCGGTCATGCCGTCAACGGCAAACTGCCGGACCAACTCCTCGATATCGTGCTGGATATTGGCGTTGTTTTGGGTAGTGGGAATAATGCAGTTGGCACGGACAATCCGGCCGGCATCGTCATACTCGTAATCGTGATAGAGAATCCCACGCGGGGCTTCCACGGCCCCCGTGCCTTGGCCGGCCTTGGGGGTCACTTCCGCCATGGTCTCGACCGGGCCGAGGTCGATCAACTCGTCGAGCAGCTCGATCGACTCGCAGGCCACTTGGTAGCACTCGACCAATTGGGCCACGTTGTTCATAAACGGATTGTGGCACACCGGCTTGAGGTTGAAGGCCTCGGCGGCCGATTTGGCCCGTGCGTGCAGGCCGTCGTAGTTGTTGTTCAACCGGGCCAGGGCGCCGACCGCCAACGACTTGCGCGAGAGCTTGCACCATTTCGATGTATTCTCCTCGGTGACGTACTCGTTCGTCATGGCCAAATAGTCGGCCTCGGCCTTTTCAACGCCGTCGGTCGAGACCAACCGCCCACCGATGAACGGATAATCCTTCTCACCCCGCAGCGAGACGAATTCGGTTTCTCGGGCGAAATCGGGGATATCGAGGGTCTTGAACAGTTCGGCCGTTGCATCGAGGTCTTTGACCGCCTGCCAGAGTCGGGATCTCAACCCGATGAGCGCGTATTTGTCCGGCATCTTGGCCATGCCGCCGACCTGGATCGAGACCGGATGCGTAGTACGGCCGGCCACCACGTCGCAAATACGGTTACCCAAGCCTTTGAGTCGCGCCGCCAGGGCGAAGACTTCGGGTTTAAGCTCCTTCAGGGGAATGGCGCTGGGCAGCCCGAGGAAGTCCGGGGCGGCCAGGAAGAACAAGTGCAGGACATGGCTCTGCAGGGTTTCGCCATGTTTGGCCAGTTGACGCAACTTGGCGGCGGCCTTGGGAACCTTCATTCCGAAAGCGGCCTCGGTAGCTCGCACACTGGCCAGGCAGTGGCCGATGGAACAGATTCCGCAGATCCGAGCGGTCAGTAGCCCGGCCGCCGTGTAGTGCTTGCCCTTGAGCATCACCTCGAAGAACCGGGGCGTTTCCACGACATCCCAGCGGGCTTCGGTCAGCTTGCCGTTGGTCACGCGGACGCGGATGTTGCCATGGCCCTCGACGCGAGTAAGGTGGTGGACATCCACGTTGAGGTTGATCTTTTTTTTGCCTTTAGAAACGGTCATAGCACTCCCTCGAATCCGCCAAAGAAACCGAGCCGATCGTTGATGTCTTGCTCGGAAAAACCTTTCTCCCTAGCCACGCTAAGAAACTCTTCATAGTTGGGACTTTCCGCCGGACCCCGACAACCCCAGCACCCCAGCCCGCCGGTCGGACAGGGTGCGTTGCACCCGGCACGGGTGATGGGCCCCAGGCAGAGTTCGCCCACGTCGAACCGGCAAACATTGTAGCGCTGCTTGCACTCCAGACAGACCGGATAGGCGTAGGTCGGCAACGGCAAGTCCCATACCAGATGTTGGACAATCCGTTCGATCTCGTCTTTGTTGACCGGGCAGCCGGGAATTTCGAGATCGACGGTGACGACTTCCTTGACCGCCTTGGTCGGCATGGTCTCTTTGGGGCAATCGCCGTAGACTTCCCGATTCGCTTCGTCCAGGTCGTAGGCGTTTTTCAGCTTATTGATCCCGCCAAAGCTGGCACAGGTCCCCAGCGCGACCAGGACCTTTGCCTGCTTCCGGATCGCCTTGAGTCGCTTCACCTCGTCGCGGCGGGTGATGGCGCCTTCGATCAGTGCGATATCGTAGTCATCACCCTGGTCCGAGGAGACCTCGCGGAAATTGACGACCTCGATCGCGCCAAGGAAGGCGCCCAAGGTTTCCTCTTTATTAGCGAGCTGCAGTTCGCAACCCTCGCAACTGGTGAAGTCGAAAACGGCGATCTTCGGACACTTCTGTTCTATTTTCAGATGTTTCATCGTGACCCTCTAGATTGCCTCTTTCAGGTTGATTACGGACCAGTAATCGAATACGGGGCCGTCGGTACATGTGTAGGTGGCCCCGACGTTGCATCGGCAACACTTACCCATTCCACAGTGCATACGCCGTTCCAGGGAAACGAACATCCGATCCATCGGAATTCCCATTTCGTTGAGTCGTTTGCAAACGAATTTGAACATCACGGGAGGACCACAGACGACGGCGTGTGTTTCGTGCGGATCTACGCTGACGCCGTCGAGCAACTTGGTGATCAAGCCCGTCGGTCCTTCCCAGGAGTCGTCGGGCTCTTCCACGATGATCTCGATGTTCACGTCGTCGATTCGCCGCCACGACTCGTACTGGTAATCGAACAAGAGCTGATCGGGGTTCTTGGTGCCGTAGAGAATATGGACGTCTTTGAACTCGGCCCGATTCTCCGTCACGTAATAGATCGGCGCCCTAAGCGGCGCGAGTCCTAGCCCGCCGGCAATCAACAGCACCGACTGGCCTTTCATTTGTTCCAGGGGGAAGTGCGTGCCGAAAGGTCCTCGCAACCCGACTTTTGCCCCGCGCTGTGCTCGATGCAAGGCGTTGGTCACCGTGCCGGCCCTCCGAATGCAGAGCTCGATGTAACCTTTGTTGCTCGTCGAACTGGAAATCGAGATGGGCACTTCGCCATAGCCGGGGACCTCGACCATCACAAACTGGCCGGGGAGGAAGCTGAATCGCTCTCGATCTGCGTCGTCGAGAATCCGCAGATGGAAAAGCTTCTCCATTTCCGTCAGTCGGATGGTGTTGGTAATCTCGGCCTTGAAGACCTTGGCCACAGGCTTCAGCCCCGCCCGGTCGTTGTAGTCGAGCGCTTGCGACATTTCGCTCTCTCGTCGCACGTCGTAGGTCCGAAGCAGTGCACACATGGTTTACCGGTCCTCCTCATACAAGTCTTTGATCACTTCCGCCGGCTTGATGCCCGCCAGACAGGTGCGGCCACATCGATTGCAGCCTACGCACTTCGGCTCGTCGTAAGCTTCCATGAAACCGCGGTGCTGGTGATAGTAGCGATACTTCAGCCGCGTTTGCTGATCGGGTCGGAAATTGTGTCCTCCGGCGACCTCGGCAAAATCCAACAGATTGCACGAGTAGAGTTGCTTGACCCTGGTGGATTTCGAAAAGTCCATCGCGACTTCCTCGTCCACTCCGTGGCAGTAGCAGGTTGGACAAACCATCGCACAACTGCCGCAACTGAGGCACTTCTCGCCCCACTTCTTCCAGACCTCCGACGTGAACTCGAGGTCCAGCAGGTTCGGCAGATTCTTCGCATTGATCTGGGTCTTGAATCCCTCCAAGATCCGCCGCCGCACTTCCTTATAGTCATGCGTGTCATCGTCCGTCACTTCCTTGGTCTTGACCTCGTTTAGGAGGTTGAAGCCGCGATCCGAGGCGACGGCTACAAAGTATCGGTCGCCCAGATCGGTCAGGAAGAGATCGAACCCGTGCGGTACGATATCCGCACCCATCGACTGGCTGAACTCGTCCTCCAGGGGATCGTGGTCGATGCCCACAACAAACGTGTTCTTGCGGCGGGAGATATAGTAGGGCGAGGGAAACCGGCCGTGGCTTAACACCTTGTCAAGCTTCAGCAGGGCATTGATATCATGAGCGTGCAGCCCGATGATCGCCCGAGGTTGAATCCGGTAGGCGAGTTCCTGCTGCCAATCTCCGTCGGTGAAAGTGAACGTGCATAGATTCTCACGATAAGGCAGGAAGTATGTCTTGGCCGAGTATTCGGTGGTCCGGTACTCGATATCCATCTCCTCGAAGGAATCGATCGGAAGGAATTGGTGAATCGGCTCACCGTCTACCTTGGTCCCGATCTTCTTCGGAGCGATGACCTCGTTGGCCTCCAGAATGATCTCGGTCAGCGAACGAAACTCTTCCTTGCCCAAAACCTTGAATAACATGGCCTAGGCTCTCCTCGGTTCTCTCTTGTCCTATCCTCTGCTGAACTCGTCGCACTGCGATGAGAAGGAATAGATTTTCCCAGCGGCCCACTGAGGTCCAGTGACACTACCAGAATTATGCAGCTTAGCGAAATCTCGAATCGACGCCAAGAGCTAATGAGTAATCGACTGTCGAATTCCTCTGCGGAACGCCGCCGGTCAGCAACGAATTGAAACGGATCGCCGTGCTTACAACCCACGAGAATCCGCGCTTCGGTTGCAACCGCTGAACAATCCCTACTTGCTTGCTCAAGTAACTTGAAAGCTGACGACTAGCTCACGATGGCTGGGGATCCAGTGTAACAGCATTAGGGTGCGGATGTTTTGCCGAAGTCACGGATTCCCACTAACGGCTATCGGCATTGCGTGGCTTTCGATGTCGAATGTGTCAGCAAGTCTTTGGGAATCGAAAGCGCAAGGCATTGCTGTAACACACGTATTGACTCCCCCATGCTTATGAGTGGCTCACCATCGTGCGTTGGCAATGTAAGGTCCAACCGGGAGAGAGAAACGGAACTTCCTTCCAAGAGTGAATGACCGTCGAAGTCAGTAGGAAACCGAGAAGTCCTAGCGCGGCAATGCCGCAACCAAAGTTTGGGGGTTCAGCGTTGAGGGTTCAGTATTTCGGGACAGAGTTCGAATTCAAGTGCTGAACCCTGAACCCTTTGCAAACAATGTGTTACGTCCGGCTGCAACCAAAAAGGACTTGCGGCCGAATCAACGATGACACACCGCCCCCGCCGACAAGGGGGGACATTGCTTGGGATTGCTCGCAAATGGTCAGATTATCGGCTCAAGGCCGTTTCCGCCGATCCGTCTTTTCGACTAGCTTCGGCGGCGCAACCCCAGTAAAATCAGCAAGTTGAGAAAATAACTGCCAAACTATAGCAATCCACGCTACTTTTTCTTGTTCGAACTAATACACGGCCGGAATGGCCTCCTCGCGGGGTGCCGGACCGCTATTGGTCCCGGTGAAATCGAAACAGCAACGGAGTAACTTCAATCGTGGCGATCGACTGTTTATGCTCAGGTATTCTGTTTGCCGACGTGGTCTGTTCCCCCATCGACCACGCCCCGGAAGAGGGCCAACTGGTCGCGCCGGAATGTATCGAGCTGGCCTTGGGTGGGTGTGCCAGCAATGCGGCTTTGGATTTGGCTCGGTTGGGTGTGAAGGTCGGCGTGGCCGGGTGTGTCGGCAAGGACGTGTTCGGTCAGTTCGTTATCGATACCTTGGCGGAAGGCGGGGTCGACGTCAGCGGGATCCATCGGCTCGATGGCATCCACACCGCCTGCACCATGGTGATCAACGTGCGGGGCCAGGACCGCCGGTTCGTCTCGTCGCCCGGGGCCAACACCCGACTGACCGTCGAGCACATTCCGCCCGCAGCGCTTCAGCAAGCCCGGATACTGTACATCGGCGGCTACCTGATGTTGCACGCTTTTGAAAACAATGAAACCGTCAAAATGCTCCGCGATGTCCGCCGTGCAGGAACCAAGGTGCTGTTGGACGTGGTCGGCATTACCGAGCCGGATTCCTTCGACCGAGTGGCCATGATGCTGCCGGAAACGGATATCTTCTTCCCCAACGACGACGAGGCCGCCGCGATGACCGGGTTGAGCGACCCGATCGGGCAGGCCGAGAAGTTCCGTCAGGCAGGCGTCGAGACGGTCGTCATCACGCAAGGTGATCAGGGGACGCTGTTGATCGGCAACCAACAGCGGCTGCGATGCGGCGTGTATCCGACCGAATTTGTCGGAGGCACGGGAGCCGGCGACGCGTTCGACGCGGGCTATATCGCCGGCATGTTGGACGGACATGACCCGGCCGGATGTGTCCGCTGGGGTAGTGCCTTGGGGGCAAGTTGCGTACGTGCGGTCAGTGCCACCGAAAGCGTTTTCGACCGCCGGCAGGCCGAAGCGTTTATGAAGGAACATTCACTGCAAATCGAATCGTTCTAACTGGACTTTTGAAAAACGCAGATTCAATCTCCCCTCTCCCTTTGGGAGATGGGACCAATTCAATCTCCCCTCTCCCAGAAGGAGAGGGGACCAATTTGAAATCGAGATTACGAGGAAACCATGCGAATTGGTGTATTTTGCAGCGGTGGCGACGCGCCGGGAATGAATCCGTGTCTTCGGGCGGTCGTTCGGGCCGGGATCGCGGCCGGGCATGAGGTCGTCGGCATTCGACGCGGATACCAAGGGCTGTTGGACGAAGATTTCCACGTCGATCCGACCGGCAAACCGGTCATGGGGCTCCGCTGCGTGTCGAATCTGTCGAAACTTGGCGGCACCATCCTGCACAGCAGCCGTAGCGAGGAATTTCGCACCGAAGCCGGACGCATGAAGGCGGTCGACGTATTGAAAAAGCACGAGATCGAGGCCCTGATCCCGATCGGGGGCGACGGCACGTTTCGCGGCGCCGTGGCCTTGGCCCAACGCTGGGACGGGCAGATCGTCGGTTGCCCCGGCACCATCGATAACGATCTGATGGGCGCCGATTTCACGATCGGGTTTCCCACGGCTGTCAATACGGCTGTCGAGGCGCTCGACAAGCTGCGCGACACGGCCGAAAGTCACGAGCGATTGTTCCTCGTGGAAGTCATGGGCCGTCACAGCGGTTATATCGCGCTTTACACGGCACTGGCCGGCGGAGCGGAAGTCGTGGCCCTGCCCGAAACCGAAACAAACGTCGCCCAGATCGTGCAACACCTACAGTTGCTGAAGGCCCGCGGAAAGAAGTCGATCATGATCGTGGTGGCCGAGGGTGACGATGCGGGCGGCGCGGAAGCCCTCAACGCGGGGCTGAAAAAGGCCGGCTGTCCCTTCTCGACCCGCATGCTCACACTGGGACACCTGCAACGCGGCGGCTCGCCCGTGCCGGCCGATCGGATCTTGGGTAGTCGCTTGGGTGAGTTTGCCGTCCGGGCGATCCTCGACGGCGCGACGGGTGTCATGACCGGCATCGTCCAAGGTCAACTGACCCTTACGCCGTTGCAAAGCACCTATGCCGCCCACAAACCGCTGCCGGCGGATCTCTTGAAACTGCTGGACACCCTGGCCAACTGAGCCGCCCGGCCATTCCCGCTTTCCTCTAGCCTGGATTATTCATGCCCCTGGGAATTGCGTGACACACTGTCGTAGCTACGTTCGCCAGAACGTGGCCGTAACTCTCGGATACGCCCCACGTTCTGGCGAACGTAGCTACAAATCCATGAATAATCCGCCCTAGCGGCCGAGCCAGCCCGCGGTCAACAGGATGTCAATGGCCCGCTCGAAGCGGCTGTGGCTCCTCGGCGGCTGCGGTCGGGCGCTTGGCTGTTCGTAATGATGCAGCCAGGACGCACCGCCTGCAGGGACCCAATGGCTGCCGGGAAGCGGGCCCGCGTTGTTGCCAGAGATCTCGTTCTTCAGGTCGGTTGCCCGGTCTTGTGTCAGGTCGGCACAGAACCAATCCTCTCCGGAAGAGCCGGTCAGTCGGTCCCGGGCCTCGTCCTCGAGCACGGTCTGCCCGAGCCTTAGGAAGTAGGCTTCGCTGGGATCACTCAGGCTAAGCACGCGAGTTCGGTAGTCGGCCGCCGATGTCCATTGCTCGGTGATCGCCCGACATGCCTCGTCAAGGTCGTCAAAACTCAGCCGCCCGCCGATGAGGATATCGTCGCCTTGGTTACCCACGATCCGATCCGCCCCCTCTCCGCCGACCAAAAGATCTCGCCCGCGGCCACCGGTGAGCCGATCCTCGCCCATTCCGCCGAACAGCAGATCATGCCCGGCCCCGCCCTTGAGCCGATCGTCACCCTCGTTCCCATAAAGCCAAGCCGGCAAACCGATGCTCCCGGCCACCTGCACATTATCATTCCCCTCATAAGCAAAGGCCACCAATCGGCTCGTGGGCTGAAACGTGCCCAGTACCACATCATTAAGCGAAACAACAATCTCCCCGCCATTTCCTTCCGGCTCGAACACAATAAGATCATCTTCCCCCGTACCATACACAACCAGCATCTGCCCACCCGGATACAAAGGATCCTCTTCAAGACGCGCCGTCCCAATCGGAGGCGGATCGCCTCCCAGTTGCAGCAGGACCGACACGTTGTTGCTCGACGAGTTGGCCGTCACGATGTCCACCAAGCCGTCGCCGTTGAGGTCCTCCAGTTGTAGTGATATCGGCTGATGCCCTGTCTTATAGGTCGCTTGATCGACAAACGTCCCGTCCCCATTACCTAGCAGTACCGACACGTTGTCGCCGCCGGTGTTGGCCGTCACGATGTCCATAAAGCCGTCGTCGTTGATGTCCTTCAGTGCTAGTGATCTAGGCCAATACATTTCCGTACGATACCCTGCCGTATAGGTCGCCTGGTCGGCGAACGTCCCGTCCCCGTTGCCCAGCAGGACCGACAAGTTGCGGCCACTGTATTTGGTGTATTTGGCTGTCACGATGTCCGGGACGCCGTCGCCATTGAGGTCCTTCAGTGCTAGTTCCTGAGGGTAATCCCCTACCGCATAGGTCGCCTGGCCAGCGAATGTCCCGTCCCCGTTGCCCAGCAGGACTGATACATTGTCGCTGTAGGAGTTGGGCGTGACGATGTCCACGAAGCCATCGCGGTTGAGGTCCTTTAGCGCGAGTGATATAGGCGAATCCCCCACCGCATAGGTCATCTGGCCAGCAAACGTCCCGTCCCCGTTGCCCAGCAGGACCGATACGTTGTCGCTCGAGCGGTTGGCCGTCACGATGTCGACAAATCCGTCACGGCTGAGGTCCTCCAGAACCAGTACCACGGGGTGATCCCCGACCGCATAGATAGCTTGGCCAGCGAACGTCCCGTCCCCGTTGCCCAGCAGGACCGACACGTTGTCGCTATTGCCGTTGGCCGTCACGATGTCTAGAAAGCCGTCACGGTTGAGGTCCTCCAGCGCTGGTGCCCGAGGCCAACGCCCTACTGCATAGGTCACTTGGCCAGCGAACGTCCCGTCCCCGTTGCCCAGCAGAACCGACACGTTGCTGCTCCAGTTGGCCGTCACGATGTCCAGAAAGCCGTCGCCGTTGAGGTCCTCCAGTAACGGTGATCGAGGGCCATCCCCTACCGCAAAGGTCGTCTGGTCGGCGAATGTCCCGTCCCCGTTGCCCAGCAGAACCGACACGTTGTCGCGGCCCCAGTTGGCCGTCACGATGTCCAGAAAGCGGTCGCCGTTGAGATCCTCAAATGCCAAAGGGCCATCCCCTGCCACATACGCCGCCTGATCGACGAACGACCCGTCCCCGTTGCCCAGCAGGACCGTTACGTTGCCGCTATCATAGTTGGCCGTCACTATGTCCACGAAGCCGTCGCCGTTGAGGTTCCCCAATGCAAGTTCCCGAGGCCTAACCCCTACCGGATAAGTCCTCTGGGCGGCGAACGTTCCGTCCCCGTTGTTATGCAGAACCGACACGGTGGCGCCCACGTTGGTTGTCGCGCTGGTGTCCACGCAGCCACGGCCGACGAGCTCCCGTCCTACCGGTAGAGGGGGTCCCTCCCATGCA
>CAYYOX010000028.1:17261-19352 GCA_964473065.1 uncultured Planctomycetaceae bacterium
GAATTTAATAGTATCTTGAAGCGGAATTTTGGTATAATGCCCGATAGGGCTTGATAATATGCAATGTCAGATTTGTAAAAAAAACGAAGCTACTATTCACCTGACAGAGATTACCGGCGGGGTTCGCACCGAAATGCACATCTGCGAGCACTGCGCAGTTGAGCAGGGTATCACCGTCAAGAGTCAGGTGCCTATAAATGAACTGCTCAGCAGCCTGCTGGCCCTCCCCGGTCATCTCGTGCACCGCATGGGCGGTCCCCCAGTTGCTCGTCACGTTGTCCACAAAGCCGTCGCGGTTGTGGTCCACCAGTGCGTCCGCTAGAGGGGCAACCCCTATCGCATAGCCTATCGTATAGATCGTCTCGTCGGCGAACGTCCCGTCCCCGTTGCCCAGTAGGACCGACACGCTGTTGTAATGATGGTTGGCCGTCACAATGTCCACCAAGCCGTCGTGGTCGAGGTCTTCCAGTACCAGTGATCTAGGGCCATCCTCTACCGTATAGGTCACCTGCTCAGCGAACGACCCGTCCCCGTTGCCCAGCAGGACCGATACGTTGGCACTGTCGTAGTTGGGCGTCACGATGTCCGGGAAGCCATCGTCATTGAGGTCATCCAGTGTCAGTGCCGAAGGCCCATCCCCTACTGGATAGGTCGTCTGGTCAGCGAACGTCCCGTCCCCGTTGCCCAGCAGGACTGATACGTTGGCGCTGCTGTAGTTGGCTGTCACGATGTCCAGCAAACCATCGCGGTTGAGGTCCGCCAGCGCTAGTGATTGAGGGTAATGCCCTACCGCATAGGTTGCCTGGACATAGAACGTGCCGTCCCCGTTGCCCAGCAGGACCGACACGTTGCCGCTCACAACGTTGGCAGTCACGATGTCCACCAAGCCGTCGCTGTTGAGGTCCTCAAGTGCAAGAAATTCAGGCAAATCCCCTACCGGAGAGGTTGTCTGGTAGGCGAACGTCCCATCCCCGTTGTTAAGCAGGACCGACACGTTGTCGCTCGAACGGTTGGCCGTCACGATGTCCACGAAGCCGTCACGGTTGAGGTCCTCCAGTGCCAGTGCCCGAGGTCTATCCCCTACCGCATAGGTCGTCTGGGCAGCGAACGTCCCGTCCCCATTGCCCAGCAGGATCGAGACGTTGTCGCTATCATAGTTGGCTGTCACGATGTCCACGAAGCCATCGCCGTTTAGGTCTTCCAATACGGCATCAGTCGGACTTTCCCCCACAGGGAATTGCTCGCCGGGAAAGAGGCCGTGTGGGTTGGGGGGCGATGCGTTGAGGAGGGCTCGATCTTCTAGCAACTCCAGCGCAAGCTTCCGGGGTCGTGGGAACGCTGGCGGGGCGTTAGAAGAGGTCGGGGAGAACGATCGACAACGAGCACGGCGACGAGCGGATCGGACCTTCATGGCGGGCTCCTCGAAAGGGCGTCATTTCTTCCTGGGTAACAATGACAACAGATCATCCTAAAGCAAGACTGCCAGAATGTCAACACTTCTTGCTATATTATTCACACAAGAAATACCTACAGAGGGGTCCGCTACCCCGTCCTGCTCACTCACACGGCACGTGATGGGCGATGGCTGGGTCAGCCATGTCAAAATCGGGGCAGTATCCATCCCCGAGGTCACGCGGCCGTGGCGCACGGACGAACACTGCGGGCTTACGGTTTGCGGAATTCGGCTCGATAGACGGGCTCGTCGTGCATCCGCATCCGCCGCTCGAAGTGAGTGCGATAGCCCATGTCGTGCTCGGCCAGTAGCTCGGGCACTTCGATCGGCCCTTGCAATCCGCCGTGGGCGGCCAGCAGGTCTAGCGTGGTGTCGAAATACACCCGCACATCGCTCCAAAAGTGGAGTCGCCCGCCGGAGATTAGTGTTCGCTCGACATCGCGAATCAACGGCTCGCGCATCACGCGGCGTTTCTTGTGCCTTCCCTTCCACCAGGGATCGGGAAAGTATACGTGCACGGCCGCGAGGGATCCGGCGGGCACCAACTCGGCAAGAATTCTCAGCGCATCGCCCGCCACGACGACGGCATTTTTCAATCCTGTATTTACCAAGCCGGCGGCCGCAAATTGCGCGAGTTG
>CAYYOX010000028.1:19362-23323 GCA_964473065.1 uncultured Planctomycetaceae bacterium
TATTTCCCGCGGATGTCGATTCCCAGGAAATCGACATCCGGCCGCTCGGCTGCTGCAGTTCTCAAGAAGAGCCCCTTGCCCGTGCCGACTTCGAGTTCCAGCGGAGCGACTCGCCCGAACAGTGCGCAAGGATCCCACGGCGAGGGAAGTTCCTCGAAGGTTCTCAAATTGCCCGACAGATCGAGCGAGGGATCGATTTTTTCTAAAGCGCGTCTTCCCACAAGAATCCCTACCGCTTGCGGCTTTGCAAGGCGGTGTTCTAATCACTTTCTTCTGTTGAAACTTTCCTATCCCCGGTCTCCGCCCACTTACCCAACAGGGGCATCAGCAGCAAACCGGCCGCGAACCCGCCGACATGGGCCCACCAGGCCACGCCTTGGACGACCGTCTCTTGCATCCCTTGGAGTAATTGCAACAGGAACCAAATCCCCAACACGACCAGGGCCGGTAATCTGATGAAAGTAATAAAGACGATCAGCAGCACGACGGTATGAATCCGTGCCCAGGGCCACGTGATGACATAAGCCCCCAAGATTGTCGCTACGGCGCCGCTGGCCCCGATAACCGGCGCCACGCTCTGCGGATTACTGAGCCAATGGCACCCGCTGCCGACCAGTCCGCCGAGTAAATACAGCATTAAGAACGATCCGACCCCCAATCGATCCTCGACTCGATTTCCGAAGAGCCACAAGAACCACATGTTGGTAAACAGGTGCAACCAGCCGCCGTGTAGGAACATGCAGGTCAACAGCGAAAGCAACACGGCTTGGGTGGACGTCTGGATGCGGATCCGTTCGCGCAGCACGATGGTCTGGCCGGTTCGCCTATCACGAACGAGCGTATCGATGGGTACGTCGATCGGCTCGGGATCGGGTAACTGCGAGGCCCAGGCCGGCACGAACCCGCGAAAGTAGGCCAATTGTTGTTGCTGGTCGATCGGTTGCCGGCAACTCCAGAGAAAGATCACGACATTAGCGGCAATCAGCGCGACGGTCACCAGCGGGATCCGCCTGGTGGGGTTGTCGTCATGGAAGGGAAGAAACATCGCGCTTCCAGGGCTATTCGGCCGTCTGGTCGCCGGTCAATTCCTCCACCGGCAACGCGACCCCCTTGAGCAAGCCTTCGCAAACCAGGTTTTGGTCCACGAAACATTGGAAATCGCAGGTCATGATCATGCGACGTAGTTTGACCAATCGGACGATGATAACGAACCGATCGCCCGGCCGTACGATTCCACGGAAGCGAACCTTCTCTAGTCCGCCGAACCCGATCACGCCTTCCATCAACTTGTTTCTCTGGCTATGGTAGCTCGCCAATTGGGCGGCCGCCTCGCACATTATCACGCCGGGCATTAGCGGCATCCCGGGCATATGCCCCCGGGCCCAAAACTCGTCCGGCCCAAGGTCTTTGAAGCCGACCACGACGTTGTTTTCGACATCCTCGTAGCAGATCGTCGTCAACTGTTCCATCTCAAAGCGTTGACGGTTCCAGCGACGAATCTCCTCGATGTCGGCTACGACGTTATCCAGATCGTACTGGGAGAATTCGAGAATCAGCGGTCTGGCCACAAGTTGCTCCTTCACCACGAACCCGTATCAGGCGAAATAATCTTGCCGGGCGTCTCTCAGCAGGTTCACGTTCGCACGACCTGGCGTTTCTGCTTGCGGGTCTTGCTGTTGGCAGGACGCTTGCCATGGTTGGCTTTCTTAATCTTCCGGGCAGGCTTAGCCATTTTGAAAAACTCCCATTTCGTTAATCGACAATTATTTCCGCAACTTGCCTGGCCGCCGAGACATGGAAACCACGCCCGCCGCGCCGGGAAACCTGGATTTTAGCATCCCCCGACCCACAAGGGAAGGGGGCCGAGGCGTGACAGCTCCTTCGGGGGGAGTCACGCCGCCTGTTTTTTCAAGTCGGTCCCCTCTCCATCTGGGAGAGGGGAGGTTGAATCAAAAGTCCAGTTATTTGTTTCGAGGGGTCACCTTCTTCACGTGAGCTTCCCTTGGACCCGTGTGGCGATCGGTTTCCGACTGGTGCGGATCATCGCGGCGGCAAATCGCCTGGGATCGGCTCGGTTTGCACACTTCTTGATCGACGCGGCTTTCTTCCTCGGGGGCCTCAGCCCGATTTCTCGTCATCCAGGCCAGCAGCGCCGGCAACATCACCAGCGAAGTAAACAAACAACAACTCACCCCGATCGTCAGCACGCGCCCCAGGCTCTGCAGGCCTCGATGGCTGGCGATCATCAGGCTGCCGAATCCGACCATGGTCGTCAACGAGGTGATCAGCACCGCGCTGGCCGTCGAGCGGCTCATTCGGTAGCGGCCCGTCTGGCGACGGAAATCGTGGACCATGTGCACGCCGTCGTCGATCCCTATGCCGAGGATCAGCGGCAGCACGATCATATTGGCCGGATTCAAGGGGATGTTCAAGAGCCCCAGCGTTCCAAACAACTGGGCCATCCCGAGGCCCAACGGCACCATCGCCAAAAACGTGTATCGCAGGCTGCGAAAATCGAGGTACAGCACGGCCAGAATCGCGGCCAAGGCGTACCAGGCCGCCTGCTCGTAGCTCCGCTTCATCTGACGCGACGCCTCGTACGCTTGTAGCGGGTTGCCGGTGGCACACCGATCGACATCTCTCACCTCGGCCACGAACTGCTCCATCGCATCCATGTCCCAAATACTGCCCTTCGGGAAGATCTTCAACAGGAACTTCTTGCCGTCTTGGCCCACGAATCGGGTGACCAGCCCCTCGGGCAGGTCGGACCATTGCGGCGGTTCGGGGTTGGCCATGGTCTTGAGCATGTGCAACCGGCTCAGCAGATCGCCCGACATGCGCTGTTGATACATGTCCAGCCGTTCCCAGCATTCGGCCACGGGCATCCGCCGCAGCTTGTCGCGGATCTGTTCGAGCTGGCGCTGGGTGCGCACCGTTTGCGGCATTCCGGCCAGCAGCGTCTGGGCCCGAGCCAAAACTCGCCCCAGGTCGGCCGGCGGATCGACCGGGATCGTCGGCGAGCGTTCGGGCAGATCGGCCAGACGGCTATAGATCCGCCGAATCATCGGACTCTTCTGTGCTAAGTTGCTGGGAATCAGGCTTGCCGCGGTCTCGCCGTCCCTGCTTGGCCCCAGCGGGTCGAAAATCGTCTGCACCCTTTCGACCGACGCCAAGGCCTCGAAGGCCTTCTTGCGATCCATCAATTCCTCTTGCGTCTCGGCAATCGACAGGGCGAACCAGACGCTTTGATCGCTTTCATTGAGCAGCTTATGCTCGAGTTGGACGCTTTCGAGGCCTTCCGGCTGCAAATTCAGCAGGTTGTGATCGTACCAGAGCCGGCTCATTCCCAGCGACAGGGCCGCCGTCCCGGCCAAGGTGACCAACAGCAGCAAGCCCGGGCGGACAAACAGGGGGCGCAACACGGCGTAGACATCCAACGGCTCCGGCAGGACCTGATGCGCACGTTTGTGATCGGCCAGGTAGATCATGGCCGGCAACACGGTAAACGCCGCCAGACAACAGAGCAAGATCCCGCCGCCGGCGATCACGCCCAATTCGGCCACCCCGGTGAAGTCGGTCAGTCCGGCCGTAAAGAAGGCAATGGCCGTGGTCACGGCCCCGGTAAGGATCCCCGGCCCGACGCTGCGCGCGGTTTGCACCAGGGCCTCGCCGCTGGAGCGGATCGTGCCGTGCAGTTGGAGATATCGGGCCACATAATGGACGCCGAAATCGATCCCCAACCCGATTAAGATCACACAGAACGAGATGCTCAGGATGTTCAGGTGCCCAATGGCCAGCGTGATATATCCGAACGACCAAGCCATGGCCAGCAACAGCGAGCCGACCGTAATCAGCGGATGGCGGATTCCGCCAAAACCGGCCACGAACAGGCAGGCCACCCCCACCAGCGACAACAGGCTGGCCTGAAGCATCGAGACCTGGCTGGACCGCATCTCGTCGT
>CAYYOX010000029.1:0-9959 GCA_964473065.1 uncultured Planctomycetaceae bacterium
TCACTTGCGCGTTTAGGAATGCCTAGCCGCCGACGAGTGGAGTTGGTGCCAGAGGTGTTTTAACGGTTCGACGCTTTCGATGGGCAGCGTGCCGGGGGCGTAGGCGACCAGGCAATACAAGTCGGCCAGCTTTCGCGCGTCTTCGGTCAGCGGGGTCACGTTCGTTCCCACTTGCTCGGCGAATTCATGCGGCGTTTGCTCGGGAAGCCGGCCACACGCGCGCTCCTTGGCCCAGGCCTCCAGGGCCTCGAAACTGTAGCGGACCAACTGATCGGCCGATTGGCGTGAAGCGGCGTCTGTGGCAAACGGATCGGCAAACTCGGCAAACAGCTTGGGCGCCACCGCGCTCGCCTTGGCCGCTTCGTTGGCCTCTTCGTCGGACGTTCTCTGCCGGCGATGAAAGAGGTTCCGCCAGAACTCGGCCAGTTCTCGCAACCCGGCCAGGACGGCCGCCCAATTTCGCCACAACCAGACCAACCCGACAACGATCACGATCGCATACAAAAGCCACTTAGCCAACGCGATAAGGTTGTTGCCAAGTGACGACGATGGGCTGGGCGTCTGGGGCGGATGACTGGGCGAGATGCGCGAAGTCGCTCGGCCTGGGGATTCGTTGTCCGACTCGCGGTGCTGGGCCTCTTCGTCGCTGGAGCTTTCTGCCGCGTCCGTTTCTTCCGGCGATTGTTGCTGCTGCTCGGCAGGGGGTTGCGAGTCGTCGGGCTTGCCCTCGCCGGTGTTCTCGTCATCGTCTTGTTGGCCGGATCGACCCTCGTGTTTAGCCCCATCTTGGTCGCGACTCTTTTGGCCGTCCGGAGAAGTCGATTTGCCTTGGGGGCCGGGTTGAGGCGGCTGAGTCCCGTCCTTCGTTGTGGTATCTGCCGGCGGGGCGTCTTCTTGTTGGTCGAGTGTTGCTTGGCGAGCGACCTGATCTTCGTCTTTGGCCCCGTCGCTGCCCAGGGCATGTCGCGACGCCTTGCGATCGGGCGAGCCGACCTTCCACGACACCTGCGAGATGGCGTACTCGGGATTCGGTCGCGGCAGCAGCGTGGCAAAGGCCAACAGCCCGACGATCAGGATGCCGCCGATCATCAGCCACAAGTTGGCCATCAGAGGCGGCATTTCGATCTTTCGCTGACGCAGATAGCGGCGTAATCCGAGGAAACTGGTCGTCAGCAGCAACCCCAACCCGCTGCCCACGTAGACGAACAACAGCCGAAAGGCGTGCTGCCTGGCCTCGAGCGTGGCCGGGAGAAACCATTGCCCGAGGCCGAACAGAGGCAACGCGGCCAGCGAAAAGTAGACCACCCAAACACCCGGAGCATGAGGACGCCGGCGTTGCTCTCGGTATCGCTGCCTCCAGCCGGCAGGAACCTTCCCGACTGCGGTGACACCCTCGGGTTGTGGCGAAGTGTCATGCGGGCGTTTTTCGACCGGTTGTTTTTCCATTCCGGCCGATTCCAACAGACCTTCGCCGGAGTCGCGCTCGGTTTCGTCGATCAGCGTGCAGTCCCAAGTGAGCTTGTCGGCACAGGCCCAGACCATGGCCATCAGCAGCAAGTTGATCAGCCAATTCAAGCTACCCAGCAGGCCCTGGAACTCGACGAAGCGGTTCAGGGCCAGCAAGGTGACCAGTGCCAAGGGGATCGCGAACAGGCCTGCCCGCCCACGCCCTTCTTCGATCGAAACCCGGGCCAAGAGCACCGTGGCGAACACGAACAGCGCGAAGATGTAGTGCAACCGGCCGCCATAATCGCCTCGGTAGAAGACTTGCAGCAGGAAAAACAACAGGCTGCCGACCAACGTCATGATCAACGCCGGGCTGATGGCGATCACCAGGTAGTCGATCAGGGTTTTGTCGAGTCGGCGAGCCATGGCAACAGTGACATCAACGGGGACATCAACGGGCGTCTATTCCTCGGAGTCCTTTTCTTCGGCTTCTTCTTCCTTCTCTTCGGGCGGGCCGAGGAGTTTTTCTAGCTCTTCACTGAGCTTATCGCCGCGGGCTTTGGTGGAGATGACGTTGCCGTCGGCGGCGACCAGGATCATCGTGGGAATGGCCATCACACCGTAGTAGTCGGCCGTGGTGTTGGCATCCTTGTCGTTGAAGACGATCGTCCAGGGGACTTCCTTCTCCTCGATGAACTTTTCGAGCTGCTCGCGGTCGCGGTCGAGGCTGATGCCGACGATCTCGAACCCCCGCTCGTGATACTGTTCGTAGGTCTCCTTCATGTGCGGAACCTCGCGGACGCAGGGTCCACACCAGGTGGCCCAAAAATCGACCAGCACGACCTTGCCGCGGTAGGCCGCCCAATCGATCGCTTCACCGTCGAGCAGCTTGCCTTCGAGCTTCATGGGATTGCCGATCAGCGTCAAGCGTCGCACGACGCCGTCGATTTTCTCAGCCGACTTGGCGATTTGTTCGTTGTCACTTTGCTTGAGAATCTCGGCCAAGCTGTTGTAGGTTTCGACGGCCAATTCGGTGTTGTTCGACATCTCGGCCAGTCGGCCGGCCGTCATGGCCAAACTGACATCGCTGGGCTGGAGCGGCCCGCCGCCGAGATATTCCTTGACTTGCCCGACCAGTTTGCGAATATCTTCCTCGGACGCACCGCGCGCCCCGCGGAGTTGGCGGCTGAGGATCGCACCGTCGGCCTGCCGGGCCAGCTTGGGGTGATCGCTCTTGCGAAGCTCTTCGGCGAAGGCTTGCAACTCTTCGATCGATTCGAGGAATCGCATCTTGATCGAGATGGCCATCCCGGCCTGCGACTCGTCGGGTTCGCCGGCAAGGATCTTGCCGGATGCCTCGAGCATGGCCGCAATGGATTTTTCCCGCGCAGCCTGATTCGGCGGCGATTTCCGCAGCAGACCCTGGACGAAGTCGACCAGTTCGTCCGGCGTGCCATCGGGAACGGCATACGGGTCGGGCTCTTCGGCGGCCGGTTCTTCGGCCGGTTGTTGGGCGGACTCTTCCTTGGCATCTTCTTGTGCCATGGCCCAGCCGGAGAACGTTAGGCAGCAGATTAGCGTGACGATGATCTTTCGCAGTAGGATCGTTCGCAGTAGGAGCGACATGTTCGATACCTCGGTGGGTTGGAGTGAGCCGTTGAACGGTTTTATGGGGGAAAGGGGCCGGTCGGGTCGGTGTCGTCGTGGTGGTGGAATTGGCTGATGATGTCCCAGGCCTCTTCGGCCGTCTCGGCGTAGCGGAACAGGTCGAGGTCTTCGTCGTCGACCGTTCCGTGGTCGGCCAGATACTGGAAGTCGATCACGTTCTCCCAAAACTCGCGGCCGAAGATGATAATGGGAATGTCCTGCATGCGTCGCGTCTGGCGGAGCGTGAGCGCGTCGAACAACTCGTCAAGCGTGCCGAACCCGCCGGGAAACACGACCAGCGCCTTCGCCCGAAGCAGGAAATGAAACTTCCGCATGGCGAAGTAGTGGAACTGAAAACACAGCTCGGGCGTGATGTAGGGGTTGGGTTTCTGTTCCATGGGCAGGCGAATGTTCAGCCCGATCGACTTGGCGCCGGCTTCATACGCGCCGCGGTTGGCCGCTTCCATCACGCCCGGCCCGCCGCCGGTGACCACCACGTAGTCGCACTCGCCCTTCACCTGGCAACTCGACGAGACCAAGCCGCCGAACTCGCGAGCCACGTCGTAGTAGCGCGAAAGGTCGGCGATCTTCTCGGCCCGAGCCACCGCACGTTGGCGTCGGGGATCTTCCGGCGTGCCGTCCAGGCGAGTTTGGGCTCGGGTGAGTCGCTCCTGGGCTTCAGCCGGCTCGACAATTCGGGTGCCGCCGAAGACAACCACCGTCGAGCGAATCTTGTGGGCCGAAAGGGCCAACTCGGTCTTCATTAGTTCCAATTGCATCCGCGTGGGACGCAACTCGGGACTGGTCAGAAAATGCACGTCCTTATACGCCACCCGATAACTGGGCGACTGCACGAGCTTTTCGAGGTTCTTTTTGGTCTCTTGTTCGTTCATTCGTTCCGCTCTGGTTCAAACCGGGGGCAATTACAACCCCAGCGTACACGCAATCGGTCCGCCGGGCAAGGTGCCCGGATTGGTCCCTGTCAGGGCCATCGGGCCACTAATTCCGCCCAGCCGAGGATCCAGCCGAAGGTGAGAATCGTCAGCCACCCGGTCGGCGATATTCGTATCGGCGGCCGGTGCAAGACGATGGTCAGCAGCGACACCACGGCGGCCGCCTGCCAGCCGAGAAATAATCCTACGCAGGCCGGGCCCAGAAAGATTGCCTTTTTCGCCGAATCCCTGCTCGCTAAGTAGACTAACCACCCGCCAAAAGCCCCGACGGCCAGTCCGGCCACATTGTTCGTGATCCAGCCGGTCCAGCCATCGAGCCAGAACAACGGGGCCAGGGCCCCTGCAAGGATCGCCGGCAGGAACAGTTTGGGTGGCGCCGGATGCCCGTCGTACTCGATCAGCGCCGCGGCCAGAAGCGTACACAGCAACAACAGATGATAGCCGTATATTAAAGTCAGGTTGCCGTCAGGACATTCCACCAAATAGAGCACAAGGAACATCGCGGCCGTGATCGCTTCGACGATCGGGTAGCGCGGCGAGATGGCCGCGTGGCAGTCGCGGCAACGACCCCGCAAGATCAGCCAGCCGAACACCGGCAGGTTGTCGAACCAGCGGATCGGATGGTTGCACGTCGGGCACTGCGAGCCGGGAGTGACCAGGCTCTTGCCCGCCGGAAGCCGATAGACGACCACGTTAAGAAAACTTCCAATCACCCCGCCCAACACGGTCACCCAAATCGCCACGACCCAAGTGACAACTTCCGAGAACGGTTCAAGTGATGACATTATTGTTTATCGTCGTTTAGCGGTCGGGCTTGCCCGACGTTTTTTCTTCTGCGGACGCGCATGGTCGCTGAAGCGACCAGCCCTCAAGCCATGGAGGGTTCAACACTCTAGTCGGGGGTCCAGAGTTTTTTCTCGCCTCCGGGTTGATCGCCGTCGGGTGTCCAGATCTTGCCTGGCTCCTCGGCCGGTTCGGCCGGGGCCATGGCGGCTGCGGCCGGTTGCGGGGCGGGCGTGCCGTCGGGTCGAACCGCGCCGATCTGGACCAGGAACCGCATCAGCGCTTCGGCCACGCCCGGCTCTTCGATGTGGTTGCTCTGGACATGGTTGGCCAGCCGCGTGGCCTCTTGCGGCTGACGCAATGCCATGCGGATCGGCAATTCCATCAGGTCCCAAGGGGCACACGATTGTTTCTGGGTCAAAGTCGCCTGGCGGCCCTGCTCGATATACTCCAACGTCTTGACCGGATCACCGGCCGTCTGGGCCAAGGTGCGATAGGCTGTGAGTCGCTCCGGCCGATCGGCCAGACTCGGCTGGTCAACGACGGCTTGGGCGAACTTCTTCGCGGCCTCGATGGCCCCGAACGCACTGGCTCGCTGGAATCCAATCAGCACGCCTGCCGCGGCGACTTTTTGCACCTCGACACGAACCAGCCGAACCAAGGGCAGAGTGGCCAAGTCGATCTGCGACGGATCGATCGGATCGAGGGTTGGCACTCCAAGCTCGGTTCGCAATTCGTTCAGGTCGAAGTCCCCTATGCCGCGATGTACTAGGAATTCCAGCACCATGACGGCGGCCGCGAGCTTCACGGCATACTCGGGCAAGGCGGCCGCCTCGCGCGGCGACTTGCCGTCCAGCGCGCCCAGCTTCAACTCGCCCCAGCGGTTCATCAGCCCGTCGCGGACGTATTCATCGCTGAGCTTGCGAAGTTCCTCTTGGGTGGTATCTTTCGGCGGATGCCATTTCCGTTCCACGATCTCGGTACTGGCCGAGGTGGTGGCCATCACGTCTTCCGCAACTTCCGCCCCGACCGATTCGACGGCAATCTCCGCAATCAAGGACTTTGTTTCGGAAAGGTCGGTGGCCAGCACGCCGATCACCTCGAGCCGCGCTTCGCGATCAGTCTCGCGGCCGTAGAGCATCGCCTGACCGAACACGCGCGAGACTTTCTCTAGATTCACCTCGTCGGACTTCTCGGCCACGGGCCGATCCAGCAGCAAGTAGGCCGCTTTCGGCGGAGGCGAGCCCTCGGAAGAGAACGACGAAAGGTCGAACGGGATCGGCACCGCACGCGGGTCCGCCGCCAACGCGGTCTGCAACTGCTCGAAATCGCCGACCGTCCATTCCGCCTTGATCATTTCGATCGGATCGTCCAGCGGCAGCTCCGAGAGGAACATGGCCAGGGCTTCCGCTTCCACCGCATCCTCGGGCGGGATGTCCAACGCGGCGTATTTCCTCAGGGCTTCCGCCGAGCCGACCGAGTCGGCCAGCCAACCGCGCAAGGTGGCCAGATTGCGCCACATCAGGGGCGAATCACCAACCTCCTCGGCCAGCGGAGCAAGAAGTTTCTCCGTGGCTTGCCAATTGCCGGTGGCCAGCGGTGCGAGAGTTTCCTCGTATCGGGCTTTCCAGGGGGCGTCGTCCGGCGGAGATCCTATCTGAGGATCTTCCTTGCGCAACAAGGGAACACTTGGCGAACCGTTCATCGCGATCAGCATGTCGACCGGCCGCGGATCGTCCCTGGCGATGGCCGACTGCAGTTGCCACAGCGCTCGAGCGGCCGACCATTGCCCTTCCGACAAGAGGACCTCGGCCACCGTGCCCATGGCTTCGTAGAGGCGCAACGACATCTCCTTGTCCAGGCTGTCCATCGCCTGTTGCAAGACGGCCACCGCCTCGCGACCGCCCTGATCGACAGCCGTTTGGACGGCCGACTCGGCCAAGGCGTCGGGATTGTCGGGATGCTTCTCGATGAACGCCGCCACGGCCGCCGCTGCCTGCTCCATTTGACCGCTAGCCCGCGAGGCCACGATCTTTGTGGACAAGAGGCACGCCCGATCCGGGTGCTTCTGGAGCAGTTGGTCGACGTGTTTCCCGCAGGCCAAATACTGCTCGCCTTCGAGCATTCGTTCGATCTTTTGCAACTCACCCAGGAAGTCGGGACAACAGAACTTGATTTTCTTGCCGGTCCCGCCCGGGCAGAAAGAATAGGCATCCAACGGCATAATAACGGCCTGACATTTTTGGTAGATAACGAATCACGGCCACAAGGGGCCGACAAACCACACATCGTACCAGATGACCGGATCGTCCGACAAGGGAGCGAAAAGGGCCAGTCGTGATACGGTTCGATCCAGAATTGACTACTCGGAAGTCACACGTCGTAATCAATGCCTCAATGATGTTGCATTGAATCGCGGCTTACTACCAGACAGATCGCCTGATGTTAAGATAGGTAAGGTCGTCAGCAGCACTGACTTAGGACAATATCCGTGATCGCACGGGCACTTCGGCAGAGCATAAGACTGCTTCGCCGCCAAGACGCGGGCCGCTCCCCATTAGGAGAACGGCCCGAAATAATGAGATGTGGTTGCCTTTCTTGGCACCTATTTACTTCCTACGGGTGTTGCCAATTCCTTCAACCGCCCCTGCCAATACTTCGGATCACGGAGAATCTCATCCATGATCCGGCACGCGCTACCACGAGGCGGCTTTACGTCCTGCTCCCAATCCCGCACAGCACCCACAGAGACGCCGAGGAACTGAGCAAAGATCGCCTGGCTGGCGTGCAACGCCATCCGCGCCTCTCGGACACGCTCTGGATCGTAACACATTGGCTCTAGGTTCAGCCTGATAGTGCGACAGGTGAACCGTTCCGGGATGCTGTCGCTTGTTTCGAGAGCTTCAGCAAACCGCTTGAGCCGCCCAACCATCCTCTGCCCAACAGAAGGTGTGGTGAGATCGTTTCCCCTTTCATTTGCCATTGTAGCTCTCCTAGTAATTGTGTTGTGCAAGCCATGACTCGGTTTGTTTAAGATACTTCTTGATTCCTGCTTTCTCCTCGTTTGTAAGAGTGTCCTTTTCGTTCTTGCCATACGCCATCACCAGCAATACTGTCCAGCATTCTGGGTAATAGGCATAACACACGCGCACCGCACTACTCTTGCCAACATTCCACCTCTCCGGCGCAAATCGCACCTTCCGCAGCCCCCCAGTGCCTTGGATGACCGGGCAGGCCGTTGGGTCGCACATTATCAGGATTTGGAGTGCCCACGTGTCTTCGTCATCATTCAGCTTCAATTGCCTCCAGTCATCTCCGAACTCATCCGTTTCCACAAAGTGAAGGAAGTCTTTCGGATTCAATTGGTGGTCTTGGTATAAGAGGGTATGCTCTTCGACTTGATTCCGTTTGCTCATCTACCTTACTCCTTTAATCGGTCAGAATCCTTCCCTCGCTCCACTCTACTATACGGCCTAGCCGTAGCCGCGTCAAGGCTGCTGTAGTGGCTGTTGGCGGTGTTTCTCTCATTTCGTGTTGCAAGATATTGTATGACAAGGAGTTACGACTTCTATCGAAATCGGTGATTTTGTCGCAATTAACAGCACTAATGGGTGGGATACCGAAACAACCGCCGCCAACAACACAGCCTTAGGTACTGCCCGCCGTTAGGATTATACAGACCCCACCCCACTTTTTCCCTGGCGCATTTCGAACTGTACCACTACCAAAGAGACCAGCCAGCGAGACCCCACCATCCGAACCGTTACGACTCTTGCATGGCCCCAAACAGGCGCAGGCCGTGGAACAGTAGGGCTAGCAAGCCGATCGCGGCTAGAATGGTCTTGATCTGCTCGCCGCGCGTGGAACCTAGCACGCTGGGCGAATCGGGTGAGGCGGATACTTGCACGACCGGTGTCTGGCTCGGTTCGATGCGGGGAAGTTCTGCCAGGTCGTAGCGCGGCTGTGGTTCTTCTCGGATCGGATTGCGCGGTATCGGACGAGATTGCGACCGCACGGCAACCACGTCGATTGGGTCGCGTTGAACTTCACGAGCGGCCGGCTGCGCGGCGATCATCGTGGGGTTCTCCGGCAGTTGCTGGAAGTGGGCGAGGATCGGGCCAAGGAATTGCTCCACTCGCCCGCAATAGCTTCCCGACGTGCGGCCGAACCCGGTGCCGAACAACACTCCGGCCAGTTCGCCCTGGGTATTGAAAATGGGACCGCCGCTGTCGCCGTTGCGGGCGGCCGTCGAGAGCTCGACCATCTCGAAGGGATGCTTTCCGCCGGGTGAGACGTATTGCGTGCAGCGCCCCGACGCCGCCCGATACGATCCCGACCCGTAACCGGCAATCGTCAACACCTCGCCGGGTCGCGGTGGTTGGCGTGCGATGCGAACCGGGTCGACCTTCGGGCGCCAGATCGACAGCGCGGCCAGATCCCAATCGCGATCGGCTCGCAGCACTCGGGCGGTGGAGCGAAACCCGTCGGGAAAGACGACCGAGACCGGTCCGCCCGCATCGCGGATCACGTGCCAGTTGGTCACCACCAGCCCATACTCTCCGCCGACCGCGACCAGGGTTCCCGAGCCGAACGACGCGCCGCCGTTTTCCGGGGCCATGACGCGGACCACCGCCGGATGGGGTCGGTGTGCGGTCGGCGCAACGCGACCGGTCGCGGGTGACACCGCGCAAACGGTCAACGCCATTGCCCAAAAGTGTCTCACGAGATTCGACCTGTCAGTGTCCCACGAGATGCGACGTGTCGGGGAGTGGAAAGAGCGGGCGCCTTTTCCATGGGGGAGGTAAACAACTGCCCTTGCAGTTTGTTCGGAAAAGGCCCCCGCTGGGCTGTTGATCGGTCGCCAAGGCCGCCGCAATGCAGCCTCGTTGTCCGTCGTCGTACAACCAGCCGCTTGCGCGGAAACGGGCCGTTCGACAAACTGGCCTAGGAGCTGACGACCGGCGCAATGCGAAGAGTTTCGGCAATCGTTACGACCGAACGGGTGATTTCTCGCACGTGTCGCGGAGTTACGGCGTGAGCTCGGTTTCCAGCGAGGCGCCGGCGGCCATGGCGGCGTCGATGTTCCCCTCCGGCGGCGAGACGAGCGATTGTAGCCAGGGGAGGTAGCGA
>CAYYOX010000029.1:9969-15258 GCA_964473065.1 uncultured Planctomycetaceae bacterium
ATCGAGGCCTGCTTGCGGCCACTGCTCGCGATCGTCGCGGGCCGTTTCCATGAGGCTTTCGGTCAGGTGCGTGCAACGCGTGACTTGATCCAGGGGGATGACCATGGCGGCCGATTTGATCGTATGCAGCGTTCGGGCCACCTCGCGGAACACGTCCACGCCGCGGTCGCCCGCTCGGGAACGCTCGAACGTGGCTTGCAGCGTGGCAATCCGACCCTGCAACTCCTTGTGAAAGGTTTGCCAGATCTTGGCGGGCACGCCTGTGGGCGGGGGGACATCCCCGTTGCCGCCCTGGATCTGCACGTCGTGGGCAGGCGGTTCCGGCGAGGGTGTTTCCACCGGCGGCGCTTCGACCGATTGGGGTTCGATCGTTGGCGGCGGGGCCGTCGGTGTGGCTGCGGGTTCTTTGGCAGGCTGGGGTGTTGTGGGCGAGGCTTGGCCTTCGAGTCTATGGGCTTCAGTTTGAGCGATCTCGGTCGCTGCGCGCAGTGTGGCGGCTCGGTTGTCGCGCTGGGCCGTGGAAATCAACTCGTCGGCCAGCCGAACCACTTCGGTCAGTTCCGGCTTGGCCACTTGCGCGTCGGCGCCGACCGCCATGCCCTTCTTGTGATTGTCGGGCGTGATGATCGACGAATACAGCAGCACGGGCAATTGCTTCAGCTCCGGGTGTTCTTTGATGCGTTTGGTCAGGTGGAACCCGTCGACCCTGGGCATCTCGACATCGGAAATGATCAAGTCGCACACCTCCTCCGGTTGGCCGGTAGCCTTCAGTCGCTGACTGATCCACTGCCACGCCTCCTCGCCGTTGTCGAAGAACATGAGTTGCGTGTAGCCGCTGTTGCGCAGTGTGTTACCGATCGTTTCGCGCACCGTGGGCGAATCCTCGGCCACGAGAATCTTCAGTTGCTCTCGCGGCAGGCCCAGCGGATTGTCGACCGCATCCGTGCGGAAGAATTGCGAGGTGACGTCGTCGAGAATCATTTCGAAATCCAACATGACTACCAGTCGATCGTCACAACGGGCCAAGGCCGTTACCGGGCTGCTCGATAGGGCTTCCAAACCGGGCACCGGGAGTATGTTCTCCCAGCTAAGCCGGTGGATGCGTTCCACGTCGTCGACCAGAAAGGCCGTCTGCTGCTGGTTGAAGTCGCTGAGGATCATCCTCGATTCGGCGTTTTCCCGCTCCGACGTGATGCCCAAGTGATCCAGCAACGAAACGCACGGAATCACAACATTACGAAGTTTGAACACGCCGCGGATCGAGCTATGGGCACGGGGAAGGGCCGTGATCTCGGCGATCGGCAGCACCTCGCGAACCTTGGCCACGTTGATGCCGAACGTGAAGTCGGCCACGTCAAAAACCAACAACTCCAGTTCGTTCGTACCGCTCTCGAGCAGGATCTCCTTATCCAGCAAGATATTGCTCATGGTCGTCGCCATTACGCACCTCGTAACTAAGTAAGGATTCTTCGTACCCCAGACAGTAAAACTTGCCTATCTTCTCAGGTTTGTCATCGGGGTTCCGATTAGGCGATCCTGAGAAACTTTACCGACAGCGGCATAACCGCCCGGTCAGGTAGAAGCCGGATCCCAAGTGGTTCGTTTGGTAGCGATTGTTCGGGTTGGCCAGTGGAAAAAGGGGACTGGCTCCGAGCATCAGTAGATGCCAAACCGGCCGAAAACCTCCCCGGCTCGGTGCCTGTCCCCCTTTTCCACGTGCCCCGGAAGATCTGCAAAGTCGGGAATGAGTAGTGATTGGTACGAGGGTGGCTAGCGGCTGAGCGCAGCGAAGCCCCAGAAACATGAGTCCTGGGGCACCGCTGCGCTATGCCCCAGCCACCCCTCGCATGATACTTTGCCCAATTCTCGGACACCCTCATTTACTTGACAAGGCCCCTTTGACCGTTCAAACTCGAAGTTCTGCACTTTCGGGGAAACGTTTCGCACTTTCGGGGAAACCTTGTCGGGGAGTTACCGACAAACCGAACACCTGTGACCGCGTACGAGAGATGAGACCATACCCGTTGAAACATAACACCGTGAAGCTGTGCATCGCTGCCTCTGTATTGCTGTCCCTGGGCGCCGTTGCCATGGCGGGTGAACTTACCGCCACGGGCCATGACCGGTGCGTCTACCTGCGTTGGGACCCGGTCGGCGGCGGCTCGGTCTATGTCATCCAGCGTGCGCCGGATGAGGATGGGCCTTGGGAACGGATTACACCGAAGCCCCTCGTTACCAACGTCCATTGCGACTGGCTCGATGAGAATGGAAAGACGTTCGCCTACCGGGTGATTGCCGTTCGAGACGGTGTGGAGACGCCCGTCGGTTCCGCTGCCTCGGCCACCTCAGTGGCTGAGGATGACGAGGCGCTGCTGACGTTCGTGCAAGAGGCCACACTGCGCTACTTTTGGGACGGATCGCATCCGGTCTCGGGCTTGGCCTACGAGCGCTATCAGGCCGGGCGCCCCTATGCTGCCGTAACAACGGGCGGCACGGGCGTCGGGTTGATGGCGCTGGTCGTTGGCGTCGAGCGAGGTTTCGTCTCGCGGGCGGCCTGTGCACAGCGGGTTCTGAAAACGCTCAACTTCCTTGAAACGAAGGCGCAGCGCTACCATGGCGTCTTCGCCCATTGGCTCGATGGCTCCACGGGCAAGACCATACCGTTCGCCAGGCGAATGCATAACGGTAAGCCAGTTCTCGACGACAAAGGCCGGCCGATCGACGATGACGGCGCCGATCTGGTCGAAACGGCCTTCCTGATCCAGGGCATTTTGACCGTCCGCCAGTACTTCGACGCGAATGACCCGGTCGAGCAACAGATCCGCGAGATTGCCAACCGGCTGTGGCATGAGGTGGAGTGGGACTGGCATCTGAACGCCAAGAGCGAGCCTGCAAACAGGATGCTCTATTGGCACTGGTCGCCGGACCACGACTTCGGCATGATGCACAAGTTTGCCGGGTTCTGCGAGGCCATGACCGCCTACCTGCTGGGCATCGCCTCGCCGACGCATCCCATTCCCGCCGAGTGTTACGAAGAGGGTTGGGTGACCGACTGGTACTGCAACGGCAAGGAATTCTACGGGCACAAGATCTGGGTCGGCCCGGACCTCGGTGGTCGGCTGTTCTGGTATCAGTATCCGTTTCTTGGCTTCGACCCGCGCGGCCGCGACGCGCACTGCAACTACTTCGAGAACAGCCGCAACGTCGCGCTGGTCCACCGCGATTACTGCCGGGATAACCCCCAGCGACGCGCCGGCTTCAGCGAGGTCAGTTGGGGACTGACTTCCAGCGATGTACGCGGCGGCTATCGGGCCAATGAGCCGGGCAACGAAGATGGCACGATCGCCCCGACGGCGGCCCTTGGGTCGATGCCCTACACACCCGACGAATCCATGGCGGCGCTAAAGCATTTCTACTACACGCATGGCGCCAGGCTGTTTGGGCCGTTCGGATTCCGCGATGCCTTCAACTTAGACCAGGACTGGTTTGCCGAAAGTTACATCGCCATCGACCAAGGGCCGATCATACTGATGATCGAAAACCACCGCACGGGGCTGCTGTGGGACCTTTTCATGTCGTGCCCCGAATTACCACCAATGATGAACGCCATCGGCTGGCGCCGCGAGCCATGAGTCAGGGCAGATCCGGAGCTTGGCCGATTATGGTTGATACTACGAGGACGCCATATTGCCTTCTATTGTCGGCCATGGCTTTTTGGGGTAGGCTTCGGAGATAGCAATAATCGCGAAAGTGGTGGCGCCGGGGCAACCGTACCTTGTGACGCAGCGAGAGGAATCGGCGAGTTCCCAACAATCCTGAAGAACCGTAAACACTTACACCGGAGATTTGTCATGCAAGACGCCAGTCGACGACAGTTTCTCAAATCCACTGCGGCCGCCGGGGCTGCCATAGTCGCTGCACCGGCCATCGCTCGGGGTCGGGCGGGCGCCAACGATCGCATCCGCATCGGGTTGCTCGGCCTGGGTGGCCGAATGGGGTCACACGTTCGGGCCTTGAGCGAATTGGCCGACCAGAATGTCGAAATCGTGGCCGTCTGCGATTGCGACGAAAACAAACTCGCTTCGGTCGGTAAGATCTATCCCGATCTTCAAGGCAAAAAGCTGAAAACTTATACCGAGATGCGCAAGATGTTCGACGACCGTTCGATCGACGCGGTGAGTAACGCCCTGGGCGACCGCTGGCACGCGCTGTCGACAGTTTGGGCTTGCCAGGCCGGGAAGGACGTTTACGTCGAGAAGCCCGGCTCGCATAATCTGTTCGAAGGTCGCCAGATGGTCGCCGCGGCCAGGAAGTATAAGTGCATGGTCCAGCACGGGACCCAGAACCGTTCGAGCCCCAATATCATGGAAGGCATCGCCAAGCTCAAGGAAGGTATCGTCGGCGACCTCTACATGGCCCGCGGACTCGACTACAAACTTCGCGGCAATCTGGGCCGCGTGAATCCCACGCCGGTTCCCGAAGGGCTGGACTGGGATAAGTGGCTGGGACCGAAGCCGGAGCGTCCCTACAGCCAGTTCTGGCACCGCCGCTGGTATTGGAATTTGGAACTCAGCAGCGGTTGCTTCGCCAATCAGGCGGTCCACGAGATGGATATCCTCCGCTGGGGACTCGGCCTGGACGAACATCCTACGCAAGTGACGGCCACCGGTGGAAATTTCGTCCACGACGACGACCGCACATCGCCCACTCACGTCGCCATGACCTATCGGTTCGGCGAAGCGAAACCGCTGGTCACCTACGAGCATCGTTCCTGGTACACCAACAGCGAGGCCGGCTTTCGCGATCCGTATCCGTTCGTACAGCCAAACTTTCCGGTGGGTACGATCTTCTTCGGCAGCAAGGGCTATATGATCATTCCCGACTACAGCAGCTACTACACGTTTCTCGGTCCGAATTGCGAGCCGGGGCCCAGCAAGGCCGAAGAGGGACATCCGATGGCCGATCGACCGCATTTCGAGAACTGGATCGCTGCGATCCGCAACCGCAACCACGAGCACCTCGCGGCCGACATCGAAGAGGGACACAAATCGATGGCCGCCTGCCTCTTAGCCCGCACGGCCTATCAGGTCGGCCGCTGTCTGAACTTCGATCCGGCCACGGAAACGGTCGTCGGCGACGAGGAGGCCAACGCCCTGTTGAATGAGCCAACGTACCGCGAGCCGTATGTGGTGCCGAAGGAAGTGTAGGCGGGACATCCGTACCGCCTGGCCTGGAATCCTTGATCGACCCACAGGAGAAACACAAATGCTTCGCATAAGCGTCTGGAGG
>CAYYOX010000029.1:15268-23256 GCA_964473065.1 uncultured Planctomycetaceae bacterium
AGCGTCTTGACGATCGTTCTGCTGTCAATCGGTATAGCGTACGCCCAAGCCCAACCGCCAGGCGCCAACTACGACGAGAGCAAGGTCCCGAAGTATACGCTGCCGGACCCGTTGGTCTTTGACGATGGCGCCAAACTGACGGATCCGGCCGATTGGAAGAAACGTCGAGCGGAAATCCTGCGGCTGTTCGAGGAGAACGTTTACGGCTGTTCGCCCGGGCCACCCGGCAAGTTGCCGTTCAAAGTGCGATCGGTTACCAGCGACGCCCTCGACGGCAAGGCCGTGCGCAAGGAAATCACGGTCCGGTTGGGTGACAACTCGGACGCCCCGAAGATGGACATCCTGCTCTACCTGCCTAAGGATTCCAAAACACGCGTGCCGATCTTCTTGGGTCTGAACTTCTTCGGCAACCATTCGATCCACGCCGACCCGGGCATCACGCTCTCGAAATCCTGGGTGCGCAACAACTCGGAATTCGGCGTCGAGAACAATCGGGCGACCGAGCGATCGCGCGGCGTGCGTGCCAGCCGCTGGCCGGTCGAGATGATCCTCGATCGTGGCTACGGGCTGGCTACGATCTATTACGGCGACATCGATCCCGACTTTGACGACGGGTTTCAGAACGGCGTACACCCGTTGTTCTATGAAGAAGGCCAAACGCGGCCCAAACCGGGCCAGTGGGGCTCGATCGCCGCTTGGGCCTGGGGCCTGAGCCGGGCCATGGACTATTTCGAGACCGACGACGACGTGGATCCCCAGCGCGTGGCTGTGATGGGCCATTCGCGGTTGGGTAAGACGGCACTGTGGGCCGGGGCTCAGGATGAACGGTTTGCCCTGGTCATCTCGAACAACTCCGGCTGTGGCGGGGCGGCCCTCTTTCGGCGAAAGTTCGGCGAAACGGTCGGGCATACCCTGCGGATCTTTCCCTATTGGTTCTGTGAGAACTACAAGCAGTATGGCGATCGCGAAGACCAGTTGCCGGTCGACCAGCACATGCTGATTGCCCTGATCGCGCCACGGCCCGTCTATATTGCCAGTGCCGAAGCAGACCGTTGGGCCGATCCCCGCGGCGAGTTCCTCTCGGCCGTCGGAGCCGATCCGGTCTATCGGCTGTTGGGGACCGACGGATTACCGACCCACGAGATGCCCGAGGTGCAACAACCGACCCTCGGCACGATCGGCTACCACATCCGCCGCGGAAAGCACGACGTAACCAACTACGATTGGCAACAATACCTCAACTTCGCCGACAAACACCTAACGCCAGCCAACTGAGCAATTGTAGGGTGCGTGAAACGCACCAGAACAGCTAATCCCGTCGCGCGTCGAGGGTCTCGCGTTTCTGTTGCGAGGCGTGCCAGTTCTTCCAGGCCTTTTGGTCGAATTCGAAGTTCTGGCGGGTCAGCGAGGCCAGGGCGTCGAGCACGGCCTGGTTTTGGAACGCCCTTTTGATGATTTTCGGTGCGCTGCCGACCGAAAGCCCGCCGCCGCCGGGCGTGCCGCCGGTGGGGAAAGAGGCCGAGGTTTGGCCCGGTTTGCTCGTGATGATCTTGAACTTGTGGACGGTCACCAAAGCGTCGATCAGCGGTCCGATGGCCGACGGATCGTTCACGCGACGCAACGCCACGGCCGCCAGATTCACCTCGGGGTTGTACTTCGCGCGAAGCCGGCTGACGAAGTAGGCCGTCACGTTCGGGTCGGGTTTCTTTTCCAAGTAATCCAAGCAGGTCAGGCGGACCTCTTTGATCGGATCTTTGATCGCGGTGACGGCCAAGGCCCTGACGGCGTCGGGCGTGCCGATCCGCGCGAGCGATTCGATGTACAAGAGTTGGGCCGGCTGGAAATGATCGTTTGCCAACGCGCGGGTCAACGCGGCCACGGCCAGCGGATCTTTCATGCCGAGGATCCCCTTCCGCGCTTCGCCATCTTTCCTACCGCCGAGCCAACCGCGCCATCGTTTGAGTTTTCGGGCCCAGTCCTTTTCGGCCAGTTCGGTCTTGCGGTCCTTTTCGGCCAGTTCGACCTCTTGCGGCGTAACCCAACGGCCCTTGTAACGGACGTAACCCTGGCTGCGCATCAACTCGTCGCGTTTCATCCATTTGCCGTTATGCTGATCGTAACCCAGCGCCCGGCGTGCCTTCACGTGGTCGGGGTCCAACTCGATGATTCGTTCGAGGTGCGTTTTGCGTTGTGCTGATAGACGACGTTCGAGGCACCACGCGGACAGATCCCATTGGCCTTGGACCGTATCGGCATAGCTGGGTCGGATCCGCTCATACTCCACCTGCTCGGGGCTCGCCCGAAGCACCTGCTTGACCTGCGATTTCTGTAGCGTCAGTTGACCGCCGCCGGCCAACTTGACCACGTAAGTCTTCCGCGGCGACTCGTCCCGGTTGAGCCACTGCCCGGTGACCCGACCGCCCGTCTTCAGCACAAACACCTCGCCCATGGCAGTAGGCACGGCCACCGCCGGCCAGAGCAGTGCCAGGATCAGAACTAGGGCCAATCGTTTCATGGTCATATTTCAATACCGCTAGCCGGGACGCGATGCCTCGGCGGATGCAATTGCCGCCGAGGGCACTTCAGTTTAGTATACGGATTCGGTCGCTGTGCCGGCAATGCAAATACCCGCAAGAGCCGCGTTTTTCCGAATATGACGATTTCCCGAGAAGGTACGCCCATGAGCCAAGTTCCCGACGAGCATCGCCAAGAAGCCCCCCAAGTGGCGGGTTGCGCCGTGATTACCGTCAGCGATACGCGAACCATCGAGACCGACACGGGCGGGCAGACGGTCATCGATCTGCTGAGCGAGGCGGGCCACCAGATCCACCGCCGGGAGATTATCCCCGACGAGCCGGATCGAATGCGCCCGCTGCTGGCCGAACTGTGCGGCGACGACCGGGTGGACGCGATCTTGATGACCGGCGGCACGGGTCTGGGGAGCCGCGACCAGACGTTCGAGACGGTTAGCCAGTTGCTCACCAAACCTTTGCCCGGCTACGGGGAGTTGTTCCGCATGCTCAGCTACCAGGAGATCGGCCCGGCGGCCATGCTCAGCCGAGCAACCGGGGGGCTGATCGGCCGGACGGTGTTGTTAACCATGCCCGGCTCCCGCGCGGCCGTTCGGCTGGCCCTGCAACAGATCATCCTACCCGAGTTGGGACACTTGATCCGCGAGGCCACCCGATAGACAACGCAACCCGATAAACGAATCCATGGCAAATTGCCCTTCCCGACCGTGGCGGTCATCGGGTAGGCTGACATTGTACTGTTGAGCATCAAACCGTTTAGCAGTCGCCGGCACGGCGGCTTGACACGGAGATACGTCCCACCCACAAAGCCGCCGTGCCAGCGGCTGCTAAACGGGACAAGTTGTTCTTCTGCAAGTCCGATTCCTGGGAACACATCATGGCGAAGTTCATTCTGATTGTGCTGTTGGTGGGCGGCATCGCCGGCGGGGCGTACGTCTACATGAACTACACGATCGTCATCCGACGCGACGAACAGGGGCAGGTGCAGAACGTGACCGTCACGCGGCGTGCCGACGGGCACGTGTCGTTGCTCTCCGATCCCACCGGCAGCGTGAAGCTCCCCCGGCCCGTGATCCGCATTGCCACGTTCCATGCCGATCGGCTTACCGAAACCAAACTGGCCAACCGACAGGTCAGCGACGTGCTGGTCCGCATGATTTCCCAGTTCGACGTGATTGCCATCCAGGACATTCGGGCAAGGAACCTGGGGCTGTTGTCCGAACTGATCGAGATGATCAACGCCACCGGAAAGCAGTACAACTTCGCCACGTGCCCGACCGCCGGGCGCGACTCGGTTCAATGCTATAGCGCGTTCCTATACGACGAGACGGGCATCGACGTCGATCGCACGATGGTCCACTCGGTCGACGATCCGCAAGGCCGCTTTCGCCACCCGCCTTTGGTCGGCCTGTTTCGCGCCAAGGAGCCGGCCGAGGATGAAGCGTTTACGTTCAAGCTGATCTGTGTACACATCGATTCGACTCGCGTGGGCGATGAGCGAGGTCTGCTGGACGACATCTATCGGGCCGTGCGCGACGATCCGCCGGAAGAAGACGACGTGATTATGTTGGGCACGTTCGGCGGCGACGTAAACCGCATGGACCCCTTGGCCGAGATTCTCGATGTCACGACCGCCATCGTCGACACACCCACCACGCTTCGCGGCACCCGACCGGTCGACAACATCCTCTTCAATCGACGCGCCAGCACCGAATTCACCGGCCGAGCCGACGTGATGGATTTGGTCCGCCAGTTCGAATTGAGCCTGCCGGACGCGCAAGAAGTGTCCGATCATTTGCCGGTCTGGGCCGAGTTCAGCTCCTATGAGGGCGGCGTCTCGGGCCGCGCCGCGCCGCTGAGCACCGGATCGCCGCACTAACGATCCGCAAAACCGGCCCAACCCGCCTCTTTTGGGCCGTATTTCGTGCCTTTTTCCTCGGGGGTGGCTGGAAAGTTGCCTCCGATTATGGTTACAATGACATCAGGTGCTTTTCTGACAAAGACTCATTTTCTTGAGGAGGTCCGTCATGAATCTCTGGCATGAAGATTCGGGTGAGTTAGAGGTATTCGATCCCTTGTGCATCGAACGAAGTGCTCCGATGGACGACGAAGAGGCAACCGCCGTCGAGTCACTGTGCCTGGCATCCACCCCGGGACCGCTGGTCACCGACGACGAGGTCGAAGTCGAAGGCGACGGTGCCGTAGTGGTCACGTTACCCGACGGTCAAATGATCATCAGCCTGACCGCTTCGATCGAGCATACCGAAGAGGCGGACGCAATCCGTGCCAACGCGGAGCTAATCTGCAAAGCACGTTACTACGTGTTGCGATTATTGCGAGATCGCAAGCAATGGAAAAAAGAACGCGACGAGCTATCGCAGAAGATCCGCGAGCTAGAAACCGCACTGGCCGCGCAGAACTCCCCGGTCAGGCGCGTCGTATCGCGCCTCCAATGAGACAGTCGTCATCGATCGGCTATTCTATCGGACAATCTCTAATCCGTCCCCCTTCTTCTTTTTCCCCTTTTCCCACCTTTCCCTTTTTTCCTCCCGTCCTTTCCTCTACAACGACAACACCCAATGAACATCTCCCCCCGATTCCTGGAAGCCCTGTCGTACGCCGCCGAACTGCACGCCGAACAACGGCGCAAGGTTTCCGGCGAACCGTACGTCTGCCACTTGCTGGGCGTGGCCGATCTGGCCATGCAATACGGCGCCGACGAAAACGAAGCCATGGCAGCCTTATTGCACGACGCCATCGAGGATCAGGGTGGCGCCACGGCCCGGGAGGAGATCCGCCGTAGGTTTGGCGACGAAGTCGTCGAGATCGTCGACGGTTGCACCGATGCCGACGTCGTACCGAAGCCCCCATGGCGAAAACGTAAAGAGGCCTACATCGAACACCTGCACGAGGCGCCGGCCTCCGTCCGGTTGGTCTGTGCTTGCGATAAGCTGCACAACGCCCGGGCGCTGCTGAAAGAGTATCGCCTGCGTGGCGAATCGCTTTGGGAAAACTTTCGCGGCGGTCGCGACGGGACGCTCTGGTACTACAGTGCCGTAGTCGATGCCTTAAAAGCAACGGAAATCACACCCCTGGTCGAAGAACTCGACCGCACCGTCGCCGAGCTCCAAGGCCTGGCCGACCGGCCGTAAAACTTTTCTCTTGAAATTAGGCCACGGCCTGTGCTAGTGTCGTAGCCAACCTCGGGTATCGGCAGAGCCTGACCGCATCAGGTATCCCAACAGCCCGTCTCCGGAAATCACTCCGGCGGCGGGCTTTTCTTGTGCGCTTTACAAACAAGATCCAACGCGAAAGATACCATGATCCCACCGGAAACCGTCCAAGAGACTCGTCGCCTACTGGCTGAAGGTAAGTTTAGCCAGCGGAAGATCGCCAAGCTGCTGTGCATCAGCCGCGGCACGGTCGGTGCGATTTCCAGTGGCAAACGGACCGACTACATCCGCCGACCGACCAACGACGACGAACCGATTCGCCCCAGCGGCCCGCCAAAGCGGTGCCCCGATTGCGGACACATGGTCTACATGCCGTGTCGCATCTGTCGGGCAAGGACCGAAAGAGCCCGCCGTCGAAGCGGCCCGGTGCGTCGGTTGTTCACGTTGCTCGATGAGCCGTTGGGCTTGAACCTTCGCGAAGAACACCAACGGCGTTACGAGAAGGTTCATGCTCGACATGAGGCTTTCATGCGGGCCAGTTCGATGACCGTCGTGCCGGAGACACCCCTTGCGGCGGACGATCAGGACCTGGAAATCGATCTGCTCGACGCGCCCGACTTCGGCAGTGTCGACTTCTGGGACGACTTGCAGGCGGTTGCCCTATGAAGACCCTGTTGAAACGCTACGGCGACGTTCGCCACGAGATTCGCGACGGCGACTTGCTCTTGTATCGGCGCCGGGGTCCGATCGCCGTGGCCGGTCGCGGACTCCACTGCCATGCGGCCAAGGCCGCCTGGTGGGGTGACGACCTGTTCCTGTTGGAGATGCTTCAGTTCAGCGGCGGACGGGCCGTCACGCTATCGAGTCAGGTGCAACATTGGCCCGGCCGATACGATCTGTTCGAGGTCAACCCGGACGACCGCTGGAGTGACTACGATCGTCAGGCTGCCACGGGACTAATGAAACGCTTGTGCGGTTGCGACTACGGCTACCGAGGCGTGGCCACTGCCGCGCTGTTGCACTTGCCGGTCGTGCGTTGGTTCGTCAAGCCGGAGACGGACGATCGGGCCGTCGACCACCGACCGCCGTTTTGCAGCCACGCCTGCGCCATGGCCGACCGACTGGCCGGCCGCGTCGACCCCGTTCCGCAACTCTCCGACCGCCTGACCGAACCGGCCGACTTAGCCCGATCACCGTTCTACCGCTACCGCTTCACCTTAATATAAAGCCGCGACCGTTGGTCGCGCCCAAATCCCGCTCAATACTACGTTTCCCCCGCCGTAATTCGCGACCACCGGTCGCGGCTTTATAAGTCCACTCACCACTATCCACTTTCTTCCGGAGGCCAAGTCATGAAGCGTTTTTCTCTCCTGCTTGCCGTCTACTGCCTACTGCCGACCGCCTACTGCGTCGCCTCCCTGACCGACTGTATCGACGCCACGTGCCGGATTACCGCACCGGACGGGTCGCGGGGGACCGGTTGCTGTTTCGAACGCTCCGGCGGCCATGTCTACGTGCTGACGGCCGCCCATGTGGTTGGCCCGAGCGAGACGGTCGCGTGCGAGTTCTGGCGCGACGGACATCGCAGCGAACGGCTTCCCGGCCGCGTGATTCGCCGGATCGAGCACAACGGTTGCGACGCGGCCATCGTGGCCTTGCGGGAATCGCAGTTCGCCGGGCTGCCGCCGCAAGTCGTTCCCATGGCCCCGCGCGATTACGTGGTTAGGCCCGGCGAAACGATCGTCTCGGTCGGTTGTGCCAAGGGTGCGTGGTCGACCGGTTGGAAAGGCCATGCCTTAGGCTACTCGGGCAGCGATCTCTACTTCACCCCGCCGCCGGCCAACGGACGCAGCGGCTCGGCCGTGCTGAACGCCGACGGGACGATGATCGTCGGCCTCTTGACCGCCCGAACCGGCGACGACCGCCAAGGAATCGCCACCAGCCTGCAAGCCCTTTACAAGGGGTTAGGGAAGGAAGTGTCGACGAACGAGCAGTGCGGCCCGAACGGTTGTCCCACGCAGCAAGCGCCGTCGTATCGTGCGTTACCCTATCGGCAACAAAACGATTGGGAACACCGGCAGTTGAAGCCCGTCTGGCCGACCCTGCCACCACCCACGCAGTCCACGCCGCCGATCGACCTCTCCGAAACGAACCAGCGCCTCGAACACATCGCCAACTTACTCGAAGACAGTTTAGCGACGGCGCTTGACCCGCATCCGAACCAAGAAAATCGCCAAGCCGCCCCAGCAGAAACACCACAACGCAAAGCGCTAGTCGACAGACG
>CAYYOX010000030.1:0-9333 GCA_964473065.1 uncultured Planctomycetaceae bacterium
CGGAATGGCATCGCAACCGTTGTAGGAGTGGTATGCAATCATCGACCACGCGTCCACCCTGTGATCCGAAAGATCGATTATCTGGCGCTGGACATGTAAGAGCTCCGAGCTAGAATTGTGTATCAGGCGGGTGTGCTTCGCGTCCCGACGCTCCTTTGGCAGGCGAAAAGACTGTGGTTGATTCCCTTGTCTACGACCTATTTATTATCCTGGCCGCCGGATTGCTGGCCGGGATCGTCGCCCGGCGGCTTGGGTTCTCGATGCTGGTCGGGTATCTGCTGGCCGGGGCGGTCATCGGGCCGGGGACACTGGGGCTGGTCGCGGGCGGTGGTGAGGAAATCGAGCAATTGGCGCACGTCGGGGCCCTGTTGCTGCTGTTCGCCATCGGCATCGAGTTCTCCTTGGAGGAACTGGTTCGCTTGAGCCGCTATTTCGCCGTCGGCGGCAGCCTGCAAATGGTGCTGGTTGCCACGCCGGTGGCGGCCGTGTGTCTGTGGTTCGAAGTGCCTTGGCGGTCCGCGCTCTTTATTGGCGCGGTGGTCGCACTCAGTTCGACGGTGCTCGTGTTCCGTGCCTTGGCCGAATGGGGAGAGACGGCCTCGCCGCCGGGACGTCGGGCGATCGGGATCCTGCTGTTTCAAGATGTGGCCCTGGTGCCGCTGATGCTGTTGGTTCCCCTGTTGGCCCAGACAGAAGCCAAGCCCGGCCCGTGGGATTACGTTCTGTTGACGGCCAACTCCGTTGCGTTCGTGGCGGCCGTCTTGGTATTGCGACGAGTATTCGCCTCCTGGGTCGTGCCGTTGTTGATCCGGCTGCGAAGTGTGGAATTGGTGATCCTGTTCGGCCTGATCGTGCTGGTGGGCTTTTGTCTGGGGGCCGCAGCGGCCGGTCTGCCCGCGGCGTTGGGTGCCTTTGCCGCCGGGTTGGCGCTGAGCGGGAACCGCTTGACCGGGCAAGTCGACGCCCTGATCCTACCCTATCGCGAATCGTTCGGCGTGGTCTTTTTTGTCAGTCTAGGAACCCTCTTCGATCCGCGTGTCTTGATAAACGGGCCGCTGATCTTGCTCGGCGTGCTACTCGGCGTGTTAGTCATCAAGATCGCCGGGGCCACGATCGCCCTGCGAGCCACCGGATTGCCTTGGCGTGCGGCGGCCGGCATGGGGCTCGGGTTGGCGCAATTGGGTGAGTTGTCGTTCGTGTTGTTGCTGGAAGGCTCGCACGTCGGACTGATCGGCGCGGAGGCCTACAACCGCCTGCTCTTCCTCGCCATCGGAACGCTCATCTTCACACCGCCGCTGCTGAGGATCGGCCTGACTTGGGCACGCCGGACCTTGCCCGCCGGACATGACCTGGAAGCCGACGCCGGGCGATTACCGACCGTACCCCAAGAGGCGATTGTCGTCGGACTCGGGCCGATCGGGCGCCAGGCCGCTTCGCAGTTGGAGATCATGGGCATCGACGTCTGCCTGATCGACGAAAGTCCCGTGAATCTATATGTCTTCGCCCAACAGGGCTTCCGAACCATCTCGGGCGACGCGCGGGAAGAAGAGGTGCTCGACCGGGCCGATGCCGCTCACACTCGGCTGGCCATCATCTGCGTACCCGACGATCCTATCGCCGGGCAGATCGTCAAGACGCTTCACGAGATGAACCCGACCTGCACGATCGTCGTACGGTGCCGCTACCAGGTCAACACGTCCGCACTAAGAAGGGCCGGCGCCTCGGAAGTCATCAGCGAAGAGGCCGAAGCCTCCGTCGCCCTGCGGCGATTGTTGGAGCGTATGGAGTCGGGTTAAGCGTCTGAGTGTGCCACTGCTTCGCAGAAGCAGTGCTTTCTCTCAGATTGTAGGGTGCGTGAAACGCACCGACTTACTGGTTGAGGTCAGCGCTTCGCCATCGCGAGGGCCGTTCACGGTCCTTTCCGCCGCAGGCGGTAATAGGCCCATGCTTTAGCATGGGTGAATACGGAGAGTTACGATTCGCTCTGAGCCCGATGCTCGCCCGACCGCTGCCAAAGGCAGCGGTCGGGCGAGCATCTACGTGGTGATGGGCGGTGGCCTACGCAACCCGACGTAAACGTCGGGCCGAATACCGCCTACGGCGGAAAGGACCATAAATGGCCCTGGATGTGAAATCGGGGCGATCACCAAACAATATCCCGCAAGAGGTCAGGGTGTCTTGTTTGGGCCAAGACCTATTACCGCTCGGATTCGGTTTGCCAGCCGTTCTCGAAGCTCTTCCGGTGTTTCCCAGTCGATATGATTCTGGTGGTTTGTGTCGAAATGCAGTTTTTTGACCTGATCTTTCCTGCATGTCAGGACCACGGGCAGTCCGAGGCCATGTGCAAAACCGGCCTCATAATAGACTCCCTGACGTTGCCCCGTAAAATCCGCAACGATGAAACGACTTTCACGAATCTCTGCGATTATCTCGTCAACGATATCGCCTACGAACTCTTTCAAGTTGATCTTGATCGCTTTGAATCCGCAGTCGTCTTCGATTGCAGGCTTAATCCCTTCTTCATAGACCTGATCCATCTCCCCATCAAACCACATGGCAACAAACACTTTGGAGGATTCCGCGTTCGATGCCTTGTACGACTCAATTCTCTCCCAACCTTTTGCCGTGATAATGTAGCACCATTCGTGGTTTCCGGGTGAGCGGATCAGCCCCTCTTCCTCCAAATGATCCAAATAATACTCAAGCTCTTCACTCGTGCGGCAGTATGCCAAGGGATAATCCAAGTTGAGATTGAGCCCTACCTTGCCGCCCGGGTGTTCAGTCTTGTTGGCTAGCGCCAACAACAGACGGCGACTTTTTTCTCGCACGTCTCTATCGCCCGGAGCTAATTGCTCGAGGTCGTCGACGTTCTCAGTTGTGATCAGCAGCCGTTCTCCGTGCTGTTCCCAGTATTCCCGCATTACGCCAGAGATCAAATGGTTGGCGGGGCGCTGCGCTAAGACAAACATCTTTGACGCTTTGAACGATCCGCAGTACGAACAGTCATAGCATTCTGCACTTGTGTCGAAGTCAAACGTAACGTTCCGGCTCCCGCTGCCACATAACGGGCAATCCTTAATTTGGGTATTGTCACTTGAGTTAGCCATGACGACTCCTTCCGAAATCAACCGTCGTTTTTCTGCAAGTCGCGTCCGTTTGGCTACCCGTATTGAATAGTCCGTGGGATTTGAATCGCACGAAAGAAAACTGTCTTGGATGCTACATTGTGCCACCAGCAGCAAGGACGGGCAAGCCGCCCATGCCACCAGTTACAAACAACTGCCTACTGCTTACTGCCTACTGCCTACTGCCTACCGCCTACTTCCAACGCCTGTTCTAGATCGGCGATCAGGTCGTTGGCGTCTTCTATGCCGACGGAGAGTCGGATTAGTCCGGGGGGGATGCCGGCTTGGTGGAGTTGCTCGTCGGTTAGTCGGGTGTGGGACATCGAGGCCGGGTGCTCGATTAGCGTCTCTGCGCCGCCGAGGCTTACGGCCAGCACGGCCACTCGCGTCGACTCGACCAGCGTTACGCCTGCGGTGCGTCCGCCGCACAACTCGAAGGCGACCATGCCGCTGAAGCCGGTCATCTGACGCTTGGCCAACTCGTGTTGCGGATGACTGGGCAAGCCGGGATAGATCACGCGAGAGACAGCCCGGTGCGACTCGAGGGCCGCGGCGACGGCCATGGCGTTGTGGTTGTGCCGCTGCATTCTAACGGCCAGCGTCTTCATGCCGCGGATCAGCAGCCAGGCAGCGAACGGATCGATGATGCCGCCGAGCATGGTCCGTTTGTGCCAGAGCCGCTCGGCCGTTTCGGGGTCGGTCACCACGCAACCGCCGATCACGTCGGAATGGCCGGAGAGATACTTGGTTGCACTGTGCAAGACCAGATTGGCCCCAAGGCTCAGCGGCCGTTGGTTATAGGGCGAGGCAAACGTGTTGTCGACCACGGTAAAGATTCCGCGGCTCTTGGCAATCTCGCACACGGCCGCCAGATCGGTCAACAGCATGGTCGGATTAGTCGGCGTCTCGACGTAGAACATCCGAGTATTCTCCCGGGCGGCCTGGGCAAAGGCGTCCGGGTTGGTGGCGTCTACGAAATCGACCGCGATCCCCAGATCGGGCAAATCGCGTGAAAGGACTTCGGTCGTGGCCGTATAGAGCGACGATCCGGCCACCACATGATCACCGGGCCGGAGCAATCCCAGCAGCGTCGTGCTCACCGCTGCCATGCCCGAGGCGAAGGCCAGGCATTTTTCTCCTCCCTCCAGATCGGCCATCACCTTCTCCCAAACCTCGACGGTCGGGTTTCCCCATCGGGTATAGAAGGCCTGGGGTTGGACCTGCTCGGCATACTTGGCCAAGGTCTCTGCCCGGTCGGCTCGAAACGTGGACGTCTGATACAAGGGGGCGGCGACCGGCTCGGACTCGGCCTGAACCGGCGGATGATGCACGGCCCTGGTATCAAGCGACCATTTTCCTCGTTCCTCCTGATTGTCGGATCGGCCCATGAAAAACGCTCCTTACGGGGGGTGGTTTGCTCGGGATATACCCAGCATGTGCGAAATATGCGTGTTCTGTAGGAGGCGACTCCAGTCGCCGATTTTCCCTTTGTTTAGATGGTTGCTCACTTTACGCGAAATCGGCGACTGGAGTCGCCTCCTACAAAAACCTCAGTTCTTGGTCGTGCCATTGTGACCGGAAAAAGGCATTGAGGCAAGCGTCGAGTGCCCCCTCGCGAAGGGGGTTTTGTCGGGATCCGGCTAGTTTGTGGGGTGCCAAACCTTTGACGAATCGGGAAATTCTGGCCATAATGAAAGGAAGCTGATCCATATCTTACCGAGGCATTCCCCCTTTCGGCCGAACTACCCGCACTACAACCACCCGACACAACCATGAAACGTGACGGCGTTTTCCCTGCCGAATTGTTTCGACTTATTCGAACGTATCGCATTCAGGCCACGTATTAACAGACAACAAGGGCGAGAAGAGTAACCGATCATGACTTCAGGAACCCCCCGCCGACGCCCGCTTGCGCGCCGGCTGAGAACGGAACGTTTGGAAGCTCGTTGCCTGCTCGACGCCGCCGGATTCTCCGGTACCGTGGTCCACGACAGCGACGGCGACCTGTTTGCGGTCGACCTGTTGGGCGACTTCTCGCTGGAGCACCTTGGCCGAACCGGCGAGGTGATGTTCGACATGGCCTTCGCTCCCAACGGAGAACTCTACGGAGTGGGCGGCGCGCCCGAGGGGCCTAGCGAGTTGTTCCGCGTCGACATCGACTGGGACAATCTCGGCGGCGTGATCGAAACCACGCGCATGGGAATCGTGAGCGAGCCGCGCGGAGGCCACTTGTTCATCAACGGCCTGGAATTCACCGACGACGGAATCATGTTGGGGTCCGGGTTCAACTCGCTGGGCGAAGAGTTCGTCTTCAGCATCGACACCGAAACGGGCTCGGCCCAAGAGGAACTCTCACTGGAAGCCTTCTTCTCGGCCGGAGATATCTCATTCGATAGCCAAGGAAACCTCTACCTGACGACCGTTTCCGGCAACCTGCTGCGGGCCGAGAGCGATCTCAGCACGTTCGAGGTGGTCGGGCAGCTCGACGCGGCTGACTTCTACGGGTTGACCTCGGGGCCGGCGCCCGTGATGTACGGGTTCCGCTGGCTGTCGGATGTTTGGCAGATCAATCCGGCCGACGCTACCCACACCTGGCTCGCCACGCTGCAAGACCCGTTGCTGTTTGGAGTTTATGGGGCAGCCACTATGTTCGAAGCGCCGAGAGATCTGGGGCAAGTCGATTTCCGCTGGCTGCGCAACGAACAGCCGGTTTTGGGTGAACTCTGGTACGAAGTGGAAATGGCCCACGACGGTTTCTTCACCATCGACATTCCCGGCGCGGCGGCCGAGACGGGGCCCCAGTTGACCCTCTATTCCCAGGACGAGTTCGGCCAATTGCTCGAACTGGCCACTGCCCAGCAGCGGCTCGATGTCGATACGACGGCCGGAACAAACTACTTTGTGCGAGTTAACGGGGACGACGCCTCGCCGGATGTCCGGTTTACCAACTTGGTCACTCCGACCGAGGACGGCGTGCTGGTGCACGGATCTTCCGACGACGACGTATTGGATGTGCAGATCGGTCCGCCTACGCTCGTGTCGATCAACGGCGTGGAGTATCAGTTCGATTTCGACGCGGCGGACAACCCGCTGATCGAGTTCTCCGGCGGCGACGGCGGCGAAGATGCGGCCCTGGTCACGCTGACCGACGGCGACGACGGCGTGGCCATGGAACCCTACGCGGCCGTGGCGATTGGCCCCTGGTATGAAGTCAACTTGACGGATGTGGATCAGATCGGCATTTTCGGCAACGGCGGCGACGATGCGGCCGTGGTGTTCGGTTCCAATGCCGATGAAGAGGCCACGCTCTGGCCCAGCAGCACCGAACTCTTTACGCAGTCCTATGCCCTGTATGCCGTGAACATGGCGTCGGTCGAGATCGACGCCGGCGGCGGGTACGATACGGCCACGTTCGCCGACGGCAACGGCGACGATACGATCGAACTTTGGCCCGATCAGGCTGCCTTCAGCGGGCCCGGATTCCAAATCGACGCTTCGAACTTCGAGGCGACCACGGCCATCTACATGGGTGGCAGCGACGAGGTCATCTTCCACGATTCGTCCGGCGACGATCGCTTCGAAGTCTCGCCCGGCTATGCGGCGATGACCGGTCCCGGGTACGTCTTGGAAGCCTACGACTACACGAATATTCAAGCGGACGGTCTGGCCGGCGGGTACGACGTGGCCGAACTGGGTGACACCGACGGCGACGACAGCTTTGTCGGCGCACCGCAATACGGCATGCTCACCGGCGGGGACTTCTCGTTCAAGGCCGTCTACTTCGAAGAAATCCTTGTCCGAAGTGAAGCAGGCGGAAAGGATACCGCGAAGATCTTCGATTCGCCGGGCGACGATCTGTTCATCGGCGCGCCAGGTTATGCGAACCTGTCGGGCGAGGGGTTTGTCATTCAGGTCGAGGAGTTCGACCGCTGCGACGTGTTCGCTTCGTCCAGCGGGTACGACCTGGCGAAGCTCTACGATTCACCCGGCGACGACCATTATTACGCCACCCCCGTCGAAGCCGCACTCTCCGGCGAAGGCTTTTATAATCGGGTCAAGTCATTCGAGGAAGTGCACGCTTATGCGGGAAGTGCCGGGTTCGACACGGCGATCCTGTTCGACTCGCCCGGCGACGATCTGTACGTGGGTACGGCCGACTACGGGGCCCTGTTCGGCGAAGGGTATTACAACCGCTCGAAGTTCTTCGAGGTGGTCACCGCGGAAGCGTCTACCGGAAATGATATAGCCAAGCTTTACGATTCACCCGGCGACGATCTGTTTGTGGCTACGCCGACCTACGGCGGCCTTTCCGGCGAAGGGTTCCAGCACCATGCCCGACGCTTCGACGCCGTGCACGCCTATGGAACGGCCGGCGGATACGACGTCGCCAAGCTCTACGATTCACCCGGCGACGACCTGTTCTTCGGGAACTATCGCGAAGGAGCTCTCTTTAAGCCCGGCGAGTATTACAATCGGGCCAAGTGGTTCGAGGCCGTTCACGCGTACGGCTCCAACGGCGGCTACGACCGGGCCGAGCTGCGCGATTCGGCCGGCGACGACACGTTCGTCTCCTCGGCCGTCGACGGCGCGATTTTCGGTGAAGGGTTCTACCGTCGGGCCAAGTGGTTCGAGGAGGTCAACGCGCTGGCCGATGCGGGCGGCTACGACGAGGCGTATCTGAACGATTCACCCGAGGCGGACCTGCTCGAGGCCGAAGGCAATTGGGCTCGGCTATCCAATGCGGCGCTGGACTTCCTCTACGAAGCAGCGGCCTTCGACTACGTGAAAGCTACGGCCAGCTCCGCGGCAGACACCAAAGACACGCCGCTGCTGAATCTCTTGGACTTCACCCTCGAGCTCGAGGGCCCCTGGCAGGACATCTAGGCCCGTATAAAGCCGCGACCGTTGGTCGCGCCCGAATACTGCTTAGCGCCGAGCTTCCCTTGCCGACGGTCGCGACCAACGGTCGCGGCTTTATATCCGTGCGGTCGGTGAAATGCCGTAACATACTATGCGGTAACACCTTAGGTAATGGCGGCCGGTTTCTCTCCACACTTGGGGGGTGGATTATTATCCTTAGGTTTTTGGACCAGGTTCTTGACAGGGACCCCCCGGGGTGTGCATAATGGACTTAATCCTCTCGTGCGGCCGGTCGGCTAACACAATTTAACGCTTTTCCGTTTTGGAGTTTCCACAGATGAAGTTCCCTCGCCTTCGACGTACCCACAAACAGAAGTCTCGCTCCTCACATCGGCCAGCTCGGCCGCTTAGTTCGCGATCACCTCGCTTCGAGCCCCTGGAGGATCGTTGCCTCTTGTCGGTGGCCCCGACGCTAACCCCGATCGAGGACGTGACGGTTCGCGCCGGCGCCCCGTTGCACATCGCCCTGGATGGGACCGATCCGGACGGCGACGTGCTGACCTTCACGGCCGAGAGCGACAATGCCGATCTGTCGACCTTCATTCCCGAGGGGAATCGCAGTCTTCAGATGACGGTCGAGGACTTCGGCCAAATGACGTTCGAGCTGTTCGAGGGTCGGGCGCCGAACACGACGGGTCGAATCATCGAACTGGCCGAAAGCGGATTCTACGACGGCACGATCTTTCATCGGATCATCGACGAGTTTATGATCCAAGGCGGGGATCCTGACGGCACCGGCTCGGGCGGGTCGGGTGAAAAGTTTGATAACGAACCGCACGTCGATTTGCTGCATACCACCCAGGCCCTCTTGTCCATGGCCAATAGCGGCCCGGATACCAATGATTCGCAGTTCTTTATCACCGACGCGGAAACACGCTGGCTGGATTATCTGCATCCCGTGTTCGGCATACTGACCGAAGGGGATTCCGTTCGCGAGGCGATCAGCGGTGTACCGACCAACGATCAGGGGCAAGATCCGGAGCTGGGCCAGAATCAACCTCTCGAAGACGTGGTGCTCAGTTCGGTGGAAGTGATCACCGACATCGAGAACGGCGTGTTGATGCTCTCGGTCCCGGCGGGGGTCACCAGCGGCGAAGCCGACGTGACGGTTACCGTCACCGACAACAACGGCGATACGGACACGAAGACGTTCCATGTGGTGATCGCGGAAGACATCACTTGGCCGGAAGGGCAAAACTCCGATCCTTATATGGAGCCGCTAGATGACGTCTCCTTGCTGCCGGGCGGATCGATCACGATCCCCTTGGTGGCGTACGACGCTCAAGGG
>CAYYOX010000030.1:9343-12241 GCA_964473065.1 uncultured Planctomycetaceae bacterium
CGCCAAGCGGGCAATTCAGTCACCATGCCCTTGGTGGAGCACGGCGCTCACGCGGATGAGCTGACTCTCGACAAGATGCTGGAAGGCGAAGTGGAGTTGACGGCCGAGATCGTGGGCAACGAGTTGACCCTCACGGCCGCCGAGAATGTCTATGGCACGGCCACCGTCTCGGTAGCCGTCTTCGACGGAAAGGGCAGCCAGCATATCCGCAGCTTCCAGGTCGACGTATCCGACCCGGACAACAACGCGCCGAGTATCCTGGCAATCGACGACGTGACGCTGTTGTCCGGTTCACCATTGTTGATCCCGCTGAGCGGCTTCGACCCGGACGGCAACGATGTGACCTTTTCGGCCAGCACGGAACACGAGAAGCTAGCGACGTACGTTCCCCTAGGAAACCGTAGCGTGAGCATGGATGTCCAGGATTTCGGCGTCATGGAGTTCCAACTGTTCGAGAATTGGATTCCCGAGACGACCGCACGATTCATCGAGTTGGTGGAATCGGGGTTCTACGACGGGCTGACGTTCCATCGGATCATCGAGGACTTCATGATCCAGGGCGGCGACCCCAACGGCGACGGCACGGGTGGCTCGGGCGTGCAATTCGACGACGAGTTTTTCTATGCCTTACAGCACAACACGAGCGGGTTGCTGTCGATGGCCAACAGCGGCCGCGACACGAACGACTCGCAGTTCTTCATCACGACCGATGAAGCCCGCTGGCTCGATTTCAAACATTCCATTTTCGGTTTCTTGACCGCCGGCGACAACGTGCGCAAGGCCCTCAATAGGGTCGACACGGACAGCTCCGACAAACCGGACACCCCCGTGGTGATCAACTCCTTCGAGATCTTCACCGATACGGAAAACGGCGTGCTGATTATGTCGGCGCCCGAGAACTACACCGGCGAGGCCGACGTGACGGTTACCGTCAGCGACGGCCGCGGCAAGACCGGCGAAGTTACGTTCCACGTGACGATGGAAAAGGATCCGGTCAACAGCATCCCGTTTATGATGCCGATCGCGGATGTTCACACGCTGATCGACACGCCGACGGAGTTTCAGATTCCCGGGATCGATGTCGAAGGCAACGAGGGGATCGACTATTGGCACATGCCGCAGTTTGACAACGACGATGTGACGATCGGGCTGCGTGAGGAGGTGACCGAGAATGGCCCCGTTACCTACGTTACCGTAACGCCGACCAACGGCGCGCACGGCGTGTTCGGCGTGATGGTCTCCCTCAAGTCGGCCAATACGTCGAATCCCCAATGGGATACGCAGTTCGTGCCGATCTTCATCAACCCGCCAACCCCGACGGGCGTTGAACTCTTGCCGATTTCCGATACCGGGATCAGCGATAGCGACCTGTTGACGCGGCTGAACAATACCGAGGGCAACACGCTTCAGTTTCGGGTAACCGGCACTTCATCCGGCGCGGATGTCAGCATCTTGGCCGACGGCGTGGTGATCGGTCATGCCACGTCGACCGGCGGCGCGGTGGTGGTTACCACCGACGGTTCGACCGAACTGACCGACGCGGCACACACAATTACCGCGCGACAGTCGTACGGCTCCCAGACGTTGAATCTGGGGAATCGACACGAAACGGTCGATGTGGCCAGCGGAGACTCAACCGGTTTGAACCTCACGATCAAGGCCAAGGCCCCGCAGTTCACCTCCGAGATAGTCAGCGAGGCGTACGAAGATAGTGCCTACTCTTACGACGTAAACACAGACGACGAGGGATCCCCCGGCATCGTTTACACGCTGCTTGAGGGCCCGGAGGGAATGACTCTCGACTCGGTTAACGGGCAGATCCATTGGTTGCCCCAGCCGGAACAAGGCCCGACCGAAGACGTCGTGATTCAGGTCGACGATCCGGCCGGCAACACGGCAACCCAGCAGTTCACGGTCACGATACGCGTTGGCGAGGTGATCGACTACACCGCGGCATACAACGTGAACGTCGTCGAGGAGGGCCGATTCGCCTTTGTCACGAAGCGCGACGGACGCCTGACCGCCGAGGCCCTGTTCTCCCACGCCGACGGTAATATCGACCTCGAGTTGCGCACCGAGCAAGGCGAAGTAGTTGCCAGTTCCACCTCGCAAACCGACAACGAGCGGATTGATATCCAGGTCAACGAGGGTGACGTTTATCGACTTTATTACTTGGGTACAAACCGCTCGGTCAGTTTCCGTATTGCCAATCTGCTGGTCGACGAGGGTGACCGGCTGCTCGTTTTCGGTTCGAAATGGCCCGATTCGTTTGAGGTCCTGGCCGGTGCCCCGCATCAACTGACGGTCAACGGAATTGTCTACGACGACATCGACGCCTCGACAATCGTGATCGACGGAGGCGGAGGCGGAGGGGACGATGTGGCGGAAGTCATCGGCGCTTCGGGACAAGATACGGCAGTCCTGGGCCCGAACAGCGGGCAGTTGTTCGGTGAAGACGGCCAAGCATATACGATTGAAGTGTCTAACGTCGCCGAGATCACGCTCTACAGCGGCGGCGGTGGTGGGAATGCCAAGCTCTACGACTCACCCGGCGACGATAACCTGGTATTGGCCCCGCACTACGGCCAAATGTCCGGACCCGATTATATCAGTCGAGCCGTCTATTTCGATCGGGTCGACGGCTATGCGTCCTCGACAGGTAAGGACATTGCCAAACTCTACGATTCTCCCGGCGACGATACCCTGGTCGCTACACCGACCGAAGCCGCGTTGTTCGACGAGACGTATTACATTCGGGCCAAATCCTTCGAGCAGACGCACACCTACGCCACCGACGGAAACGACGTGGCCATTTTCCAAGATTCATACTATAACGACATCTTCTACGGATCTTACGCCGAAGCGGCCATGTTCAGCTCCGGCCAAAGCGGCGGTGGC
>CAYYOX010000030.1:12341-13921 GCA_964473065.1 uncultured Planctomycetaceae bacterium
CCAAGCGGCGGTGGCCCAAGCGGCGGTGGCCCAAGCGGCGGTGGCCCAAGCGGCGGTGGCCCAAGCGGCGCGTACTACAACCGGGCCAAATCGTTCGATCAGGTCAACGCCCAGTCCACGCCCGGTGGATTCGACGTCGCACATCTCGACGATTCTCCCGGCGACGATCAGTTCGTTGGCTGGCCCAGGCACGCCACGATGACCATGCCGGAGGCCACGATCACTCTGGACGGATTCTTAACGGTGGACGCTTACGCCATCTTTGGCGGCGACGACACGGCCGAGTTGAACACTTGGATCGACCTCTTCATGCCCACCATACCACCGGCATCCAATCCGGGGCAATACGCTATGCTGGCCGCCACGCCGCTGGGAGGAAGACTCAGTGGAACGGGCATCCCGGGAGGATACAACATCGGGACAAAGTTCTTCGAGCAGACGCAAGTCAACTTAAGCGACCACGGCAACAACGAAATCAAACTCTACGATTCACCCCAAGACGACCTTCTGGTCTTGGACCCGAACGAGCACTACGGCGAATTCTCCACCGGGGACTATTCGCTCAGCTTCGGACCGTACTCGACCGTGCAGGCCTATGCCACCGGCGGAGGCGGCGAGGATACGGCCGTGTTGCACGATTCGGACGGCGACGATACCTTCTATGCCGCATCCACCGAGGGCGTGCTCTTCGGCGACGAATTCTACTTCCGGGCCAAGGGATTCGAGCATGTCCGGGCAATCTCCGATTCCGGAGGCCAGGATATCGCACGATTCTACGACTCGCCGGCGGACGATACGTTCGAGGCGTCGTCCATCGAAGCCCGAATGTCGGGCACCCCCGACACGGGATCCTACGACAACGTCGCCGAGTTCTTTCCCGACGTCCAAGCCTACAGCCGAAATAATGTCGACAGCAGTGTCGACAACGCAACCCTGCTCGGTTCGACCGGAGACGATCTGTTCCTCGGGGCCATGGGATGGGAGAGCTTCGGGCGGATGACCGGCGAAGGATACTTCACCCAGGTCGAGGGCTTCGGAGTTACTGTCGGCAGCGGCGAACTCGGCGGAACGGACCACGCTAAGATCTGGGACTCCATCGACGATGATATACTGTTGCTCTCCGAAGAAACTCTCACTTTGATGGGTAATAGCGTGGCGATCAACGCCGATTACTTCGACCGCGTCGACATCTATGCCTCGCGGTCGGGAAGGGATACGGCAACTCTAAACGGTACTCCGGCGGACGAGATATTCTACGGCTCGCCGCATGAGAGCTCCTTGCGTCGTCCTGGTTTCTACGTTCGGGTGGTCGACTTCGAGGAAGTCTACACTAGCGGCGGCGGAGGGAACGACGAAGGCCTGTTGGACGACTCGGCCGGCGACGACCGGCTGACGGCCGAGGCCGATTGGGCCCAATTGGCCGACGCGGCCCTAACCGACTACCTGCTGAAGGTGACCGGATTCGATCAGGTGACGGCCCGACGTAGCGACGGCGACGACACCAAGGATATCGTCGGCGACTTGGCGTTCACCCTGCTCTATGAAGGATCGTGGCAAGACTGATCGTAAGCGTTCGCAGA
>CAYYOX010000030.1:14021-23140 GCA_964473065.1 uncultured Planctomycetaceae bacterium
CGTTCACCCTGCTCTATGAAGGATCGTGGCAAGACTGATCGTAAGCGTTCGCAGAATTGTTTTGGACAGGATTAACAGGACGAGCAGGATAAAGGGAAGGAAATGTAGCGGAACCGGTTCCTTAGTTCTTCATCCTGTTATCCTGTCAAAACACCGTGTCCTTCAATCCTTCGTGAACCGCCTGAACTTCACCCTCGCTCCAGAGGGACTCGGGCAGGAATCGGTAGGCTTGGGTGAGAGACATCCCCCCTTCTTTAGTGCCATACAACCCGGCTGTTTTGGCTGGCAAATTGTTTGACAAGCTAGGGGGTTTTCAATTATATTGGATATTAGTGTTCTAGGGGCTTTATCGGTACTGTCGGAAGGGGCTTTTCCGTGAAAAATCACCACAAATCTCCCAAAGCTCGTAATCGTCGCCACACGGCGCGACGTTCGAGCAAACCATCCGCCTCCTTGCGGCCGCTCGGTCTGCGCATAGAACCGCTCGAACAGCGCACCCTGCTCGACGCCGCCGGTCTAGTCGCACCCGACGCACCCCAAGACGAAGGCCTCTTCGGCCCCGCCGAGGTTGTCGCCAAGGCCGTGGCGCCGGTGGCCGGTGATCTGGTCGTCTCGGAAATCAACTACCATCCCCACGATCTCTCGCAAGTGGAGATCGACGCAGACTTCGACCCTCCACCCGAATATACCGGCGAAGGCGATCCTCCTGACGACTGGCCGACCACCGGCGATGAAGAACAGTTCGAGTACATCGAGTTGTTGAACCGCAGCGACCACGAAATCGAGCTGAACGGGGTTACGCTCCATGTCCATGAAACGTCGCCGGGCCTAGATCCCGATCCCGAGATCAACATCACGCTGGGCGCGAAGACCCTCGGCATAGGCGAGCGCGTGGTGGTCGTCCGCGACCAGGCCGACTTCTTGGTCCGCTACGATACGGTGGACGCGAACATCGTGGCGGGCGAGTACCTCGCGGGCGTGTTGCCCAACAGCGGCGGCACGGTCGAGTTGAAGAATAACGTGGGGACCTTGCTTCAGCGTTTCGCATATAACGACCAGGCGCCTTGGCCCAGCCGTGCCGACGGTAGCGGAAGCACCATGGACAAGGAATACCCTTTCATCCGCGAGATAATTGATGACCTGGGCACTGTAGATGATGATGAGAACGACTGGAACAGCGACGCCGGCTGGGACGACAGCTTCGAGTACAATGGCACGCCGGGTGCCGTGGGGGAAGCGGAAGCGTATATCGGCAACAAGGTCGAAGTCGTGATCAACGAGGTTCTCACGCACACCGACTGGCCCGAGTCCGACGCCATCGAACTGTACAACACGACAAATCAGGCCATTGATGTCGGCGGCTGGTTCCTGACCGACTCGAACGCCAACGCGGATCGGCTGCGGAAGTTCCAGATTCCCGAGCTCACGATCATTCGGGCCGGTGGATATGTGGTCTTTGACGAGTATGATTTCAACCCCGAGTGGGACAATGTGGACCCCGACGCCAGGGCGGATAACCATTTTGCCTTGAGCAGTTCCCGGGGTGACAACCTCTGGCTGATGAAAGGCGACCCGGCGACCGGCAAGCTGACCCATTTCACCGATCACGTCGACTTCGGCGGGGCGCTGAACGGCGAGTCGTTTGGCCGCACGCAGCCCAACAGCGAAGGCGACATCTATTTCTACCCCATGCTTCATACGACGCTGGACGAGCAAAACAGCGAACCCCGCGTGGGTCCCGTGATCATCAGCGAGATCATGTACGATCTGCCCGGCTCGGACAAAGACGTTTGGTACGCCGAATACGTCGAGATCTACAACCCCACCAACCAAACGATCGACCTGACCGACTGGCGGATCCGCCAGGCATTCCGCTTCGACTTCGCCGATGGCGAGACGATCGGCCCGGGTGAAGTGAAGATTGTCGTTCCCTTCGGCGAGGCTCAAAGAGACTCGGCTGGCTGGTTGTACGCGGACCGGTTCACTAGTTTCCACGAGGTGCCCCCTTTCGTTAAGGATTTCTTTGTCTATGACGCCGAGGTCGATGCCGACACGCCAGTCGCCGGGGACGATCCGGCGAACAACTTGGACGATCGCAACTACTGGTGGGGCAGTGCACTCTCCGGCGACGGCGAGAAGATTCGCCTGGAGGCCCCCGACGAAGCGACGATGATTGACGGCGAGTCGTACACGCCGCGCATCGTGATGGACGAAGTCAGGTACAACAACAATGATTTCTGGCCCGAGGAGGCCGCCGGTGAAGGCGGTTCGCTTTATCGCTTAGGCCTTCAACTCTTTGGCAGCGAAGGTGGAAATTGGGGCGGGGATGACATATCTCCCAGCATGGTCGATCTCTTCCCACCCTTTGCCGTCGACGATCCTTACTTGAATCGTTGGGCCGTGGGCGCCCCGGACGAAGTCACGCCGATCGTCACCCAGGTCGATCAGGCCGTCCAGATCAACGTCTTGGCCAACGATAGCTCGCAACAGCCGTTGGACTTTTCGTCCGTGTCTACCGCAAGCGCCAATGCCGTTCCCGACACGGTGACCGGCGTGATCACCTACACGCCCGACCCCGGTTTCCACGGCATCGACACCTTCACGTATACGGTCAAGAATACCACCTTTAACATGGTATCCAACGCCGCGACCGTCGAGGTAGTCGTTACCGATCCGCCGGAAGCGGTCGCCGATCCCGACTACTCCACGACCATCAACACGCCGATCAACATCGACGTGCTGGCTAACGACCTCAATGACGACGGCGAACCGCTCTGGATCGAACTGACCAACTGGAGTAGCGGTGCGCCGGTGATCGATAAGGGCACGACCGAAACCGACCCGAGGGACGATACGGTCACCTTCACTCCGCAGGCGGATTACACGGGCAGTGCCTCGGACAGTGCCTGGTTCGAATATCAGGTTACCGACGGGTACTTTACCAGCAGTCCGGCCCGCGTCACGATCGAAGTGCTTCCGGATAACAGCTCGCCGGTGCTGGATAGTCCCATTGAGGATGTCAATGCTCAAGAAGACGACGGCGATTGGAGTCACGACTTGACGACCGTCTTCAGCGACCCCGATGACGATACGCTTACTTTCACGGTCGAAAGCAGCGACGAGTCGCTGGTTAACGCGTATATCTCCGGCGACGAACTGGTGCTGGATTATTTCGATAACCAGCACGGCTCGGCCATTATTACGGTTCGGGCGGCTGACGCGCAATTCACCGTCGAAGACCAGTTCACCGTGACGGTCGACGCGGTCAACGATTTCCCGCGGCTGATCGGTTCCTTGGACCCTGTCGAAGTTGACGAAGACCCGATTCCCAACCCTCAGACCATTTCCCTGGCGGGCCTGTTCGACGACTACGATATCGCGACTGACGGCGATGTGCTGACCCTCACGGCCGGCAGCGATAACGGGGCTCTGGTCGGAGCTTCTGTGAATGGCGAGACGCTCACCCTGGCGTTCGAAGGGAACCAGTACGGCTCGGCCACGATCACGGTCTTTGCCGCCGACCTGGCCGGTGCGGAAGCCGAAACGACTTTCGAAGTCACGGTCGACTCGGTTAACGATCCGCCGGTCGCGTTCGACGCGCGCGGTGAGGAGACGCTGGAAGAGACGCTGCTTCAGATTCCCGTGGCACAACTTGTCACCGATATCGAAGGCGATTTGCTGACGATTAGCGTTGTGGGATTGGTCCCCAACGGTACGGCCGTGCTGAACAACCACGGCACGCCCGACGACCAGAGTGACGATACATTCGACATCATGCCCGAGGACGATTACAACGGGCCGATCGAGTTCACCTACAAGGCCAACGACGGCGAGTTAGACTCGAACGAGGCCACGATTCGCGTGATCGTCCGCGAGGTCAACGACCCGCCGATCGCCCGCGATGATACGGACGAGGTAGCGGAAGACAATTCGATTACGATTGACGTGCTGGCTAACGACGATGTGGGCTCGCCCAACGAGGAGTTGGAACAGTCCCTCGAGTTGATCGGGGCCGAGATCGAAACGGTCGGCGAGGTCGGTTCGGTGTCGATCGTCGAGAACAAGCTCCTGTTCGAGCCGGCAGCAGACTACAACGGCCCGGTGAGGATCCGCTACACGATCAAAGACATCGGCGACGGGATATCCAGCGAGCAGGCCGAGGCCTACGTCGATATCACCGTGACCGAGGTCAACGACGAGCCGCTTCCCGCCGGCGACCTTGAATTGTTCGTAGACGAGGACGAATCCGGCACGATCAACGTGCTTGCCGGGGCTACCACGGGGCCGAGCAACGAAGATCAATTGCTGGAACTGCTCTCGGAACCCCTGGTCGAGCACGGCAAGATCGTCTCTTGGGATCCGGATGGCACGGTCGTCTATCAACCGGACGCCAATTACTTTGGCGACGACACGATTACGTTCACGATCCACGACAACGGCACGACAAACGGGCAACTCGATCCGAAAACGGCCATCGGCACGGTGGCCGTGACGGTCGCACCGATCAACGATCGGCCGGTCGCCATAGATGACGAGATTGGCGTCGATGAAGGCGGTTCGGTGCAGATTCCGCTGCTGGACAACGACGAGGACGACGACGGCGATACTCTGTCGGTCGTGATGGTCGACGGTCCGTCGCATGGCGTGTTCGATCCCGATACGCGGATCTACACGCCCGATGATCCCAACTTCTTCGGCATCGACACGTTCACCTACCGGGCCTCTGACGGACTCTTGGAATCGCTCGATACGGCCGAGGTAACGATCACCGTCCGCTCGGTCAACGACCTGCCGTACCGTATCAAGGAATTCGAGCCGGTCGTGGTCAATGAAGACGATTTACCGTGGACGATCGACCTGACAGAATACTTCGGTGACGTCGACGTGGCCTCGGGCGAGGATAGCCTCAGCTACAGCGTTGGGACCAACAGCAACGCAGACGTAGTAGTTGCCACGATCGTGGAAGACGGCAGCACGCTAACGCTCACCTTTGCGGCTGAGCAATCCGGCCAGGCGTCGATTGTGATTCGGGCCACCGACTCTACCGGAGAGTCTATCGAGAGCACGCTGAGTGTGACGGTCAACCCGGTCAACGACGCCCCGGTAGCCGTGCTCGACGAATACAGCGTGGCGGAAGGCGGGACGCTCTCGTATCTCGCGCCCGGCGTGTTGCTCAACGACACTGACATCGACAGCGGACAACTCACCGCAGAACTCGTCGAAGGACCGGATGGCATCCACGCCTTCGAGCTGCTTCCCGACGGCGGGTTCACCTTCACTCCGGAATCCAACTTCAACGGCGACGCTACGTTTACTTACAGAGCCTACGACGGCGAGGCGTACTCGGAGCCGGTCGTGGTGACGATCGATGTCTCCGGCGTGAACGATCCGCCGACGACCCAGTCCGACGAGTATTCGCTGGCCGAAGACCAGACGTTGGAAGTCCCCGCGGTCGACGGCGTGCTGGCCAACGACTCGGACATCGAAGGAAACCCGCTGGTCGTGGACGTGGCTGTGACCGTCGATCCGACACACGGCCAACTGGCGATTAACCCCGATGGTTCCTTCACTTACACGCCGGATGCCAATTTTGCCGGCGCCGACGAGTTCAAGTACCAGGCCTACGACGGGCAGGACAACTCGGTCGAGACGACCGTCACCATCACCGTGACCGAAGTCAACGACCCGCCGGAAACCACCGACGATACGGCCACGGCGACCGAGGACACGCTGCTCGAGAACATCAATGTCTTGGGCAATGACGCGCCCGGTCCCGAAGGATTCGAAACCGATCAGGTGCTCACGGTAAGCGATCCCGTGGCCGAGCACGGCGAAGTGATCGTCAATCCCGACGGCACGTTGAACTACATGCCCGACGCCAACTTCTCCGGCGACGACGTCATCACCTACACCCTCACCGACGACGGGACGACCGACGGCCAAGCCGACCCGCAATCGGCCACCGGCCAAGTCATCGTGACCGTTACGCCGGTCAACGACGCGCCCGTGGGTGAAGCCGACGAGTATCATACCGACGAAGACACGTTGTTGGACATCTCCGCGCCGGGTGTATTGGGTAACGATACGGACGTCGACAGCGGTTCGCTCTCGGCCACTTTGGTCGATCTGCCCGACAATGGCGAGTTGACGTTCAACGCCGACGGTTCGTTTACCTACATGCCGGACACCGATTTCGCGGGCACGGATACCTTCACCTACCGAGCCACCGATAACGATCTCGATTCCGAAGTAACGACGGTGACGATCATTGTCGATCCGGTCAACGACCCGCCGGTGGCCGAAAATGACGCGCACGAAACCGACGAGGACGTTCCGCTTGAGGTCCCGGTCGAGAACGGCGTGGTAACCAACGACACGGACATCGACAGTGCCGCGATTTTGGCCGTGCTGGTCGATGGGCCGTCGCATGGTGAAGTGACGCTGAACGAGGACGGTTCGTTTGTCTACACGCCCGAGGCCGACTATTTCGGCACAGACACGTTCACCTACAAGGCCTTCGACGGCGAGGATGAATCGGTCGAAACGGCCCAAGTAACGATCACCGTCAACCCGATCAACGACGCCCCGGAAGCCGTCAACGACGAGTACACCGTGGAGGAGGATTCCACGCTCGATGTCACGGCGCCTGGCCTGTTGACCAACGATGACGATGTGGAAGACGACGATCTCTCCGCGACATTGGTCGACGGGCCGGACCATGGCTCGCTCGATCTGCAGGCGGACGGATCGTTCATTTACACGCCGGAAGCCGACTATGTGGGGCCCGACAGCTTCACCTACAAGGTCGACGACGGCGAGCTCGAATCGGATGTGGCCACGGTCTCGATCACGGTCGATCCGGCCAACGACCCGCCAACGGCCGAAAACGATTCCTATGACGTCGACGAAGACGCCGTTTTGAACGTTGACGCTCCAGGCGTGCTGGACAACGACGAAGACATCGACGGCGACACGCTCTCGGCCGTGCTGGTCGAAGGGCCCGAACATGGCGAGTTGACGCTCAACGAAGACGGGTCGTTCAGCTACACGCCCGAGCCAAACTTCAACGGCACGGACAGCTTCACCTATCGAGCGGCCGACGAGCTGACCGAATCGGCCGAGGCGACCGTCACGATTACGGTCAACCCGGTCAACGACGCCCCGACAGCCGATGACGACGCCTATCTGGCCGAGACGAACGAATCGCTAACGATCGAGATTCCCGGCGTGCTGGAAGGCGACGAGGATATTGACGAAGATTCGCTCACGGCCGTTCTCGTCGACTTGCCAGAACATGGTGAGTTGGTATTCAACGACGACGGCTCGTTCACCTATACGCCGGATGCCGATTTCAACGGCCTTGACAGCTTCACCTATCGGGCCGCCGACGGGCAGGACGAGTCGGAACTTGCCACGGTGAACCTCACGGTGGCACAAGCGCTCGGCGAGGTCGATTTCCTCATCGTAGAGACCCAGAACCCGACGACCGGCGAGCTGTGGTATCGCGGCCAATCGGTTCGCGAAGGCATCCTGAGCATCGAAGCCCTGTTCGACGGCCAGCCCGAGGACGTGTCGCTGACGCTGTTCGCTTCGAACCTTGATGAACTGGCGACCTCCGAGCCGGTCAACGGAATTCTGCGAATCGATCATGATGTCGAGGCGGGGCAGACTTTCCTGCTCCGCGTATCCGGCGTCAATGAAGATGTCGACCTGCGTTTGGCCAATCTGGTGCAACAAGACGGGCAGACGGTGACGGTTCACGGCACGGCCGGGGACGACTCGCTGCAGTTCGAGACGATCGTCGACCGACCGCTTATGGTTGGGGCAACCGTCCGCTGGCTACAGATCAACGGCGTTGAGTATGAGTTCAGCACGCCGGTTGTAGCTTCCCCGCCGCTGTTCTCGCTGACCTACTACGGCGGCGAAGGATCCGACACGGCCGTGGTGACCGGCTCGGACGACGACGAGAACGTGACCGTCTATCCCGACCGGGCGATCGTCTCCGGCGCGAACCACTACATCGAGCTGCGAGACGTGGCCGACACCACGATCTACGCGGCCGGTGGCTACAACCTGACCACGTTCTACGACTCGCCGGGTGACGACGAGTTTGTCGGGTTCCCCAATGGCGGGCTGATGATCGGCCAGGAGTTCCGAAGCATCGTCGTCGATAGCGACGAAGTGACGGCCTTTGCCTCGGCTGGCGGGCAGGACAGCGTGCGGCTGTACGATTCGTGGGGTGACGATGTATTCGTCAGCACGAGCAACTACGGCGGGCTGTTAGGGCCCGGGTATGCCGTGCATACACAAGGGTTCAAGACGGTCCACGCGTTCGCCACCTTGGGCGGCTACGACACGGCCATGCTGTACGACTCCCGCGGAGACGACAACTTCTACGCCAATCCCGTGGAGGCCACCTTCTACGGCAACGGGTTCTATCGGCGTGGGAAGCTGTTCGAGGAAGTCCACGCCTACTCCACTTCCGGCGGCAGCGACGTGGCCAAATTCTTCGGCTCCGAAGGCGACGATGAATTCTACGCTTCGGCGATCGAAGCGGGGATGAGTGGCGAGGGCTACTTCAACCGCGTCAAGCATTTCGAGACCATCGAGGCCAATGCCGGTCAGGGCGGCTACGACACGGCCGAGCTCTTCGACTCGCCGGGTAACGACCTGTTCGTGGCCACGCCTACCTACGGCGGAATGTCCGGGCCTGGCTTCCAGAACCACGCCATGCAGTTTGACAGCGTTGATGCTCTGTCGGATGCCGGCGGGCACGATGTGGCCAAGATGTACGATTCCCCCGGCGACGATCTGTTCGTGGCCAATGCGACCGAAGCCACGATCTCTATTAACGGCCTATACAGCAACCGGGCCGAAGGTTTCGAGGGAGTCCACGCTTACGCTACGGCCGGCGGTCGCGATCGGGCCGAGCTCGACGGCACCGACGGCGATGACACGTTCGTCTGTGCCGACGATGCCGCAGCCGTGTTCGGCGACGGATTCTATAACCGGGCCAAGTTCTTCGAAGAAGTCTACGGAAACGCAGGCACGGGCGGTTATGACGAAGTCTACCTGAGGGAATCGCCGCAAGCCGACCTGCTCGAAGCCCAGGGCAACTG
>CAYYOX010000031.1:0-1428 GCA_964473065.1 uncultured Planctomycetaceae bacterium
GGCCCACACTGCTCGTGCGGATCGGCTGCCCGTTAAGCCAGGCTCCTTCCCCGGCAACGGCCGTAAAACACTCCTTGCTGATCGGATCGAACACGGCCGCGGTCACCAATTCGCCGGCCCGTTCCAAGGCCAAGGAAACGCAGAAGTGAGGCACTCGATGCACGTAGTTTGTCGTGCCGTCCAAGGGATCAGCGATCCAGCGGAATTCCGACGCACCGCAATCGTTTCCCTCTGGATCGTCCTCTTCGCCCAGGAATTGGTGGTCGGGAAAAGCGGCAAGGATCGACGCGCGAATTGCCCGCTGGGAAGCGAGATCCGCTTCGGTCACCAGATCGGAAGGCCCTTTTGCTGGGACCTTGAGGCGATCGGCCCAATCTAAGAGGACAGCCCCGCCGGTTCGGGCCGCATCTTCGCAAGTCCTTAGGTATTCGCTGTTTACGCTCATCTGGCAGTCCGTTGGGGTCATTTTCCGTTAATTTTAGTTCTTTTTCCGCTCCATCTCAATCCCCCTAGGTTTTCAGCCATTTTGGGGGGAATCGACAGAATTCCTGTGTAATTGGTGATTTTTCGGCCCTGACCCCTAGACAGGAAAAATAATTCTGGTATCATCGATAGGTGAGAGATGAGGTGATCCCATCAGGAACAGTAGCGACTTTCCAAAGGTCCACTTCGGTTTTTGTTACGGCATCATTCCATTATTATAGGAACTTGTGTAATTTACGTTCGGCCTCTTCTCTGTTCCGGCCCCGCCGTTTCGCTTTTTAGCGAGCGGCGGGGTTTTTTTGTTCGTTCGTGTCAGGCCTGAGCTACCCGATGATGTAAGGAAGTTCTTTCCAACGGATGGGGAATCAAATGAACGCTTCAGTCTGGAAACTGCAGGACCATCGCGCCCGATTGTCTCTTGAATCGTTCCATGCCGTAGTCGACGTTACGCAGCCGGGTAGTGGACTGGTCGAGATGGGCGTCGGCGAAACGTCGCTTCAGGACGCTCAACTCCTGGGCGTGCTCGTTCCCACATTTCGACCGGAAGACACCGAAGCCATTGTCGAGTTCCACGGTCGCGGCGCAGATCTGCTCGCTGCGTACGACGCGACGCCCGATCGGCCGATGCGGGTCGACCTATTGTGGCATGTCTTCGCACCCGATAATCCCGCCGGCCCGATCGCCGTGATTGACTTGGTCGTATCGGTGCGAACCTTGTTGCTTCAAAGCCAGCCGCGTATCACGGTGCAAAGCAAGCTCCCGACCCGCTACACACAAGAACTCGTCGCCGCCGAGAGCCACCATTTCGAACCGATTGACGTGGCTCCGAACGGGAAAACGGCCGTTTTGCCCACTGACGGCACGGGCCGCATCCTGTTTCGGCTTCCGGGCCAGGAGCTCAGGTACGCCGAAATGGGTCACCCGACCGGTTTTCGGCACTGTAGC
>CAYYOX010000031.1:1438-6622 GCA_964473065.1 uncultured Planctomycetaceae bacterium
CGATTGTGTGCAGGATGGCGTAGGCGGCGGAGGGACAGAGGCCCCCGCCTGTACGCTACGTCACGATCTGTTTCCCGAGGGGCTCGAAAAAGGCGTGATCCGTCGAGCCCGAGTTCGCGGCCTGCTGGTGCCACGGCATGGCGACACCCGGTTAGCCGCCGAGAGCTATCTAGAGTTCACGTCCACCGAACCGCCGCTAGGCGCCTGAAGCGGCCCATATAGAGCCGCGACCGGCCCATATAACGCCGCGACCGGTGGTCGCGCCAGAATACTGCTTGCCGGTGCGTTTCCCTTGCCGTTGTTCGCGACCATCGTCACATCGGGCGCGACCAACGGTCGCGGCTTTATATTTGACGGCAATACCGTAACCCGTGTCTTACTATCGACTTGCGGCATCGGGCTGATCGAGTGAAAAAGACGATTCCAAGATATCATTCCCGCGAGCGAATAGGTATGATGTATGGTATGGAGTTAACGTATATATGGCGCCGCGGACCGTTTTTCACGAAGGAGGAGTCTTACGATGATCGTACAACGTCACGGGTTGGTTGTTAAGTTCGCTTTGATCTCGCTGGCCATGTTGGTCGCGATGGGTTCGACCGTTCGGGCCGAGCGACCTCCGGCGGCAAAACTCTTGCCGCAGAATACGGTGGCCGTTTTTTCGATTGCCGATACCCAGGAGTTGGCTCGGCGCTACAAGAACACTTCCGGCTACCGGATGAGCCAAGATCCGCAGTTGAAGCCCCTGATCGGGCAAATCGGCGGTGCGATAGCCGAGGCGACCGCCGAGCTCAAAGAAGTGATCGGGCTCTCGCTGACCGAGTTGCTCGCGATTCCCCAAGGCGAGGTCACCGTGGCCCTGGTCGCGCCCGAGGAGGCGCCGCTGGCGCTGGTCGTCTTGTTGGATACGGGCAACCAGCTCTCCAATGCGCGAAAGCTGGTCGAGCGATTGACGGCCATGATGGACGAATCGAACGCCATCAAATTGGAAGAGACGATCGCCGGCACGAGAATCTCGGTCTACGACGGCGTGGGGCCCGATAATCGTCAGGTGGCCTACTTCGAGAAGGATGCCACGATCGTGCTCGGCTCCGACCTCGACGTGTTGAAAGAAATCCTGGCCGCTTGGGACGGTAGCCGGGAAGGCCCTTTGGCCGAGAACCGGAGTTTCGCGGCCGTCATGCAGCGTTGTCGCGGTCCGCGCAACGAGCCGCCTCAGATCATCTGGTATGCCGATCCGATCGAGTTGATCCGCACGATCGGCAGCGACAACACGGGCGTTCGCGTGGCGGTGGCCATGTTTCCCGCCTTGGGTCTGGACGGACTGACGGCCGTCGGCGGCAGCATCACCGTGGATACCAAGCAATTCGAGTCGGTGATGCACGCCCACTTGTTGCTGGAGAATCCCCGCAGCGGCGTGTTGAAAATGATCGCCTTGGAATCGGGCGACGTCACACCCGAGCCGTGGGTGCCGGCCGACGTGGGCACTTACATGACGCTTCACTGGGACGTGCAGAAGACCTACAACACGTTGGCCCTGCTGTACGACAGTTTCCGCGGCGACGGCGCCTTGGCCAAGGTGCTCGAGCAACGACTCCTCGGGCCGACCGGAATCGACTTCGAGAAGGACGTGATCGATTCGCTCGACGGGCGGATCACCATGCTCACCTGGATCGATCGCCCGATCACGCTGCAAAGCCAGGCCATGCTCCTGGGGTTGAAACTCAAAGACACTGCGCCGTTGCAGGAGGCTTTGGAGAAGGTGGTCAAGCTTAGCGATGGCAACGTGATCGAGAAGACTTACGCGGGCAAGAAGTATTACCAGGTTCGCGAGCCGGAGCAGTTTGCCCAACTGCCGCCGAATCAGCGCCCGCCGATGCCCTGTTTTGGCATTGTCGAAGACTACTTGCTGGCGATCAATCGAGCCGGACTGATGGAGAAGATCATCCTCACCACGACCGGTGACGGCGAGACCTTGGCCGACCAACTCGAGTTCAAGCTGATTGCCAGCAAGATCAGCCGCCAACCGGGCGGTGATCGGCCGGCGATGATCACGTTCGAGAGTCCCGAGGAAAGTCTGCGGTTCGTCTACGAGTTGGTCACGTCGAAAGACGTGCGAGCCCAATTGGGACAAGGGGCTGCGAATGCTCCCTTCTTGAAGACGCTGGAAAAGGCGCTCGATGACAATCCCTTGCCGCCGTTTTCCGTGTTGCAGCAGTACTTCGCCCCCAGCGGCGGTATGGTCGTCGACGACGAGACGGGCATCCACTACATGGCCTTCGGACTGAAGCGAAAGCAGGACTGAACGATCGCAGCTCCGAAGCTGGGCCGCAGTGGGCATTCGGGGTATACTTCCATGGAGAGCCCCGCGCCGCATTGACGGGCTTGGTTTCGGCGCACGTGAAGATGGCAACCAATCGATTGCGACGTCGCGTGGCTTGGGAAGCGGCCCGGATGGTGTACGGCCGTGAGGAGACGCAGTACTATCGGGCCAAGATGAAGGCCGCCCGGCGAATCTATTCCCGCGAGATCAAGCCATACGATCTGCCTACCAACCGTGAAATCCGCGACCAGATCGAGGTGCTCGCCCGGCTACATGAAGGCGAACGTCGCACCGAGAGCCTCTGGGAGATGCGGGTCGATGCGCTGCGGATCATGCGGCTGCTTGAGGCATTTCGACCTCGACTGACCGGCAGCGTGCTGGCAGGCCCCCTATCGATTGGACACGTACGTCGCGGATCGGATATCGACCTGCACGTCTTCTCCGACAGCGTGGGCGCCGTGGCCGCAGCCCTCGATTCGCAAGGCGTTTCCCATGAGATCGAGCGCCGACGCGCCCGCGAAGAGAAAAACGAGCAGACTTACACGCATCTCTACATTCAAGATCAATTTCGCTTCGAGTTGACCATATATCCGACCGACATGGCCCATAAGGAGTGTTCGGTTACGGGCGAGGCCATGCCACGGGCGGACATCACCCAGCTCGAGGAGTTGCTCTCGCGTGAGTGTCCCGACTCGCCGGTGGAACACGACTTGATGGAAGCCCAGAACGAGCCGGACCGATTTTCCGTCTACGAAATGCTACTGCTGCCGCTGGAGCACGTGCGGGAGAATCCGGCCTATCATCCCGAGGCCGATGCGCAGTATCACAGCCTGCAAGTGTTCGAACTGGCCCGAGCCCAGCGGCCCTACGACGAAGAATTCCTATTGGCCGCCTTGCTGCACGACGTGGGCAAGGCGATCGACGCAAAGGACCACACGGCCGCCGGCTTGGAGGCCTTGGGCGACCTGATCACGCCTCGCACCGCCTGGCTGATTGAAAACCACTCGCTGGCCCACGGCCTGCGCGAAGGGACGCTCGGTGTGCGATCGCGCAGGCGATTGGAAGCCGCGGAAGACTTCGACGAGTTGATGCTGCTGGCCCAGTGCGATCTGCAAGGCCGGGCCGTAGGCGTCGTTGTGCCCGACATCGAAGAGGCGCTCGACGAACTTCGCGAGTTGGCCGAAACGTGCGGCGCCTAGCGGACTCGCAAGAACACGATGTGCTCTACAGAATGAGCATCGCGTCGCCATAGCTGTAGAAGCGATACTCCTCGCGGATCGCCTCGCGATAGGCCCGCTGGATCAGTTCTTTTCCGCCAAACGTATGGACCAGCACCAGTAAGGTCGTTCGCGGCAAGTGGAAGTTGGTCAGCATGGCGTCGACCGCTTGAAACTGGTAGGGCGGGCGGATGAACAGATCGGTGCGGCCGGAGAACGGACGGAGCGTCCCGTCGGCGGCGGCCGTCTCCAACACTCTCACCGACGTGGTGCCGACGGCGACGATTCGCCCGCCGCGTTGCCGACAGGCGTTGAGTTGTTCGACGCTTTCCGGCGCAAGGCAACCCCATTCGCTGTGCATCTGGTGATCGGCCAACCGATCGGCCGTCACGGGCCGAAACGTACCCAGTCCGACGTGCAACGTCAAGCGGCAAATGTCGATTCCTTGTTGCTCGAGTCGATCCAACAGCGGCTGCGTGAAGTGTAAACCGGCGGTCGGCGCGGCCACGGCGCCGGGTTTTTCGGCGTAGACGGTTTGATACTGTTGCCGGTCGGACGAAACCATCTCCCCCTTGCGGATATACGGCGGCAGCGGCACCCGGCCCACGCGCTCCAACAACTCGAACGTCTCTTCGTCGGATTTTGGAATCACGGCCCAAGTGCCTCCCTCTTGCCGGGCAACCAGGGTCAACTCAAGGTCTTCGTGTCCGGTCGGATCGGCCAAGAGTATGGACTCCCCGGCGATCAGCTTCCCTCGCGTCTTGCACATCACGCGCCAAACGCCCTGCGAGTCGACTTCCAGAAACAGCCCTTCCCAGCGACCGCCCGTCCGGCCGCGATGGCCCACCAGCCGGGCCGGAACCACGCGCGTGTCGTTAATCACCAGGCAATCACCCGGCAGGAGGAGTTCCGGCAGGTCGCGCACGTAGGTATGGGCCAGCGAATCGGCCTTTCGGTCCACGGCCATCAGACGCGCGTCGGTCCGAATCGGCACGGGAGCTTGCGCAATCAGATGCCGGGGCAACTCGTAGTCGTACTGCGCCAGTTCGCTCACCGCATAGGCCCTTCCCTAATCGTTTAGCGGTCTTACCTTGCCCGACGTTTTTCTCACCCACCGCCGATCGCCGGAAAAACGTCGACCCGCTCGCCGCCTTGCAAGGGGCTCTGTAAATCGGCGGCGCGGCTGTCGAGAAAAATCACCCGGGTGTGGTCGGTGGGCACACCCAACTCCTCGAGCACTTGCCCGATCGTCTGACCCGGCTTGACATCAACATCGACCGACGGCTTCCCGCCGACGTACTGCCGCAACGTCGTGTACAAGTTCACTCGGACTTCAGGCATGGTCTATTGCACGAAATCGTTGAACTATTCTACGAAATTAAAGACCGTGTCGAGTTCCTCGTCCGTCACGGCGAAGGTCACATCGTGCGGGGCTAGTGTTTCTTTCTTGAAGAAGTCGGGCAACCGGTCGTCGGCCGCAGTGAAACCGGCCGCCGCGTTGAAATGTCGCTCGACGGCCAAGGCGTCCTTGCCGATTTGCAGGAAGTCGTCGGCCGTGAACTCGCGCCCGTAGAAACCGCTAAGCATTTCGCAAATGCCTTCCATGGCCGTGGGGTCGTCCAACACGGCAAAGGCCACGAACAG
>CAYYOX010000031.1:6632-12940 GCA_964473065.1 uncultured Planctomycetaceae bacterium
AAAAGCTAGGTTCAGGTAGAGGACCGAGATGTGGATTGCGCCGCTGGAGAGTTGATGGTGGCGGGTCAGTTCGAGATGCCGCTCGGGGTTCAGCGGATCGACGGTCCCGCCCACTCCCAGCACGTTGGCCGTGATCGAGTAACCGGCCGTATGGTCGGCGCCCATGGTCGAGGTGGCATACGTGACGCCGATGCCTTGGGTCGCCCTGGGGTCGTAAGCCGGCATGGCCTGGCCTTTGACCGTGGGAATCCGCGAGACGCCGTATGCTTTGCCAAACACTTCAGCTCCCGAGGCGAGCAGATGCCCCAGCGGTGTTCCCTTGCCCACTTCTTCCAACAGGCCGATGGCCGCGTCGGCGTCGCCGAACGGAATAATACCCGCTTCCATGGCCACGCCGATCGTGGCGCCGAGTTCGATCGTGTCCATCCCGAGGTCATCGTCGATGCGATCCATCCGGGCGATGGCGTCCAGGTCGGCAATGCCGCAGTCGGCGCCATGGGCCCAAACCGTCTCGTACTCGGGTCCCTTGGTCACATACTCACCCTTCTCGTCGACATAGATTCGCGAGCACTTGATCGTGCAGCCTTTGTGGCAGGCATGGGCGATCTTGCCGCCCCGTTCGAGGATGATGTCGTGCTGCCGTTCGCCGCTGATGGCCTCGGCGCCCTCGAACTGGCCCTCGCTGAAGTTGCGCGTCGGGAAGGCCCCGGCCGCGTTGATCAAGTTGGTCAACACGTTCGTGCCGTACGTAGGCAGGCCTTCACCGGTGATCGGATGGCCCTTCAGTGCGGCGTTGAACTTCTTCACACCCGCCTTGAACTTCTCGGGATCGGCCGGCTTGGGTCGCTCGCCGCCGGTCGAGTCGACCACGATGACCTTCACGCCCTTGCTCCCCATGACGGCCCCCAATCCACCGCGACCGCAATGGCGAGTGGGTCGGCCTTCGGGATCGGTGATCGCGATGCTGGCTGCCAAGGCACACATCTCGCCGGCCGGCCCGATGCTCATGCAGACCACTTTGTCGCCGAACTGCTCGAACTGCTTGGCCACCGTGTCGTAGTTCCCCAGCCCGGCCAGATCGTCGGCCGAGTCGATTTTGATGCCGTCCTTGGTGACCGCCAGGCGGTAAAGCTTTCCCTTCTCGGGCATGCCTTCAATCACGATAGCCCCGATGCCGAGCATCGCCAGGGCGATGGCCCCTTGGCCGCCGGAGTTGCTCTCCTTGATGGTGCCGGTCAACGGGCTCTTGGCCCCGGCCGAGAGCCGTCCGCTGCACGGGGCCCCGGTCCCGCTGAGCATACCCGGGGCGATGACCAGCTTGTTCTCGGCCGAGAGCGGATGACAGCTTGCCGGGACCTCCTTGGCCACGATCGCCGAGGTCAGTCCCCGACCGCCCGACTCGGGTGCCGTCTCTTCGCTACGGACCGACAAATCCGACATATTGACTCGATAGACGATGGCCATGCTTTACTCCTTCTGACTGGGACCCGTTTTTCACTCGGTACTGACGCCTAAAACGCTTCCGTGTAAGGTTACGAACTGAGCCCCCGGTTTGTCAACCCGTCTGGGTGGGGACTTGCCTTGGGCCGGGCGATCTGCCAAACTTCGGTCGCAACCTCAGACAATCATCATAATTTCGGGTTTTCCCCATGGAATATATACTCCCCATTGCCATGCTCCTGATCGGACTGGCCCTCGGCGGCGGATTCACTTGGCTGCTGCTGAGGACGAAAGTCCAGCACGCCCATGACCGGGCCAAGGGTCAGGCCGACGCCCAACTGGCCGCCTTGGGGGCTCGACTGGACGCAGGGCATCAGACGGTCGAAAACCTTCAGGCCGAGCAGCGACGCCTCGAATCGCAAGTTCATAACCTTCAGGCCGCTGAGATCCAATTGCGTGAGCAGGCGGTGAAGTTGGAGACGACACTCCAGCAGGAACGCAAGCAGGCCGAGGAAAAGCTGGCCATCCTCGACGAAGCCCGGAAGAAGTTGACCGACGCCTTCAAGGCCCTGGCCTCCGATGCGTTGAAGACCAGCAACGAGTCGTTTCTCGATCTGGCCAAGGCCACGCTCGGCAAGTATCAGGAGTCGGCCAAGGGCGATCTCGACAAACGTCAGCAGGCCATCGGCGAGTTGATGAAACCGGTCCGCGAGTCGTTGGACAAGGTCGATACGAAGATTCGCGAAATCGAAAAGGCCCGCGAAGGGGCCTATCACGGACTGCGCGAGCAGGTGGGCTCGCTGCTGGAGAGTCAAAAGGAACTTCGCAACGAAACGTCAAACCTCGTGAAGGCCCTGCGGCGGCCGCAAGTTCGCGGTCGCTGGGGAGAGATGCAATTGAAACGCGTGGTCGAGATGGCCGGGATGCTCGACCATTGCGACTTCCACGAACAGTTGAGCACCGACACGGACGAAGGCCGACTGCGTCCCGACATGGTGGTCCACCTGCCGGGCAAGCAGAACGTGGTGGTCGATGCCAAGGCCCCCTTGAGCGCCTATCTCGAAGCGGTCGAGGCGACCGATGATGAGACGCGAACCGCCAAGCTCAAGGACCACGCGCGGCAGGTCCGGGCACACATCACTGCCTTGGGCCGGAAATCGTATTTCGACCAGTTCGAGCACTCGCCGGAGTTCGTCGTGCTCTTTCTGCCGGGCGAGGTCTTCTTCAGTGCCGCCTTGGAACAGGACCCCAGCTTGATCGAATACGGCGTGCAAGAAAAGGTGATCGTCGCCTCGCCGACGACGCTGATCTCGCTGCTTCGGGCGGTCTCCTACGGCTGGCGGCAAGAGCGGTTGGCCGACAACGCGCGAGAGATCAGCGACCTGGGCAAGGAACTCTACAAGCGGTTGGCTACCATGGGCGAGCACGTCAACGGCGTGGGCAAGGCGCTGAGCCGGGCAACCGAGGCCTACAACCGGGCGGTCGGCTCGATGGAATCGATGGTCCTGCCCAGCGCGAGAAAGTTCAGGGACCTCGGCGTGTCGGGAACCAGCGAAATCAAGGAAGTCCTGCCCGTCGAGAATACCGTCCGAATGCTACAAGCCCCCGAGATGCTGTCGAGCGAAAGCAAAGAGGATCCCCAATAACCGCTTGCGGCTTTGCAAAGGGTTCATGCAAAGCCGCAAGCGGCCCTTACCAACTAGAATTGGAGCGTGCGATGAAGAACTTCTGCGTATCGATTCTAACAACGTTTATTGTTCTAACTGCTGCCGTCGGATCGGCGAAGGATTGGACTTTCGAGAACGCCCAACCGGGAAAACTTCCAGAGAAATGGTCGACCGCCAAGACCGGCAAGGGGCCCGGAAGCGTCTGGGAAATATCGAAGGACAAGTCGGCTCCCAAGGGCGCTAACGTGCTGATCCAAACGTCGTCCGAAGGGCCGCGACGGCTGTTCAACCTTTGCGTTGCCGAAGGGACCAGCTACGCGGACGTCGATTTGAGCGTTTCGATGAAGCCCATTCGCGGCAGAATCGACCAGGGCGGCGGACCGATGTGGAGATACCAGGACCAAGACAACTATTACATCGCCAGAATGAACCCGCTCGAGTTGAACTACCGGGTCTACAAGGTGGTCGGCGGAAGGCGCAAGCAACTCGCCTCGGCCGACGTCGAGGTGGACGCGGATGATGCGGTGAAGGCCTTACGCGGCAAGTGGCACACGATCCGCATCGTCCATCGTGGCGAGAAGATCCAATGCTACTTAAACGGCCACCTCGACTTGGAAGTTACCGACAACGCGATCACCAAGCCCGGCAAGATCGGGCTTTGGACCAAGGCGGACGCCGTGACCGCATTCGACGCCCTTTCGGTCGTCGAAACCGAAGAGGACCCCCAATAGCCGCTCGCGGCTAAGGTTTCTCTTCCCGCGGGCCGATCGTGATCGTTGTGTTTCGCGTCAAGGGATACTTCGCCAGCACGGCCTCGATCTGCTCGACGCTCAACGCCGCGATCGCGTCCAGGTCGTCCTGGATCGAGAGATATTCGGCCCGATAGACCCAATCGCTACCCACGGCGAATAGTCGTCCGCGGGGCCGCTCGCTCGAGAGAACAATTCGGCTGCGGACCTTGCTCTTGGCGGTGGCCAATTCCTCGGCCGTAATCCCGTCGGCCTCGACGCGGCGGAAGACATCGAGCATCCGCTGCAGGTTCGCGTCGGCTTCCGTCGGGTCGCAACTCATGTAGGTCATGAAGACGCCCGCGCCCTCGTATTCGCAGTGGCTTACGCCGGCATGTTCGGCCAGCCCGGGATCGATCAACTCCCAGTAGAGCCGGCTTCCCGAGTCGTCACCCACGATCATAGTCAAGAGCTTTGCGGCATAGCGGTCCTCGTCCTCGGCCGCGGGTCCTTGGGCCAGTTGGAGCACGTACTGCTGCGTGGCGATTTCCTTACAGGCCGTGTGGAACCCGGCTTGCGGCGTCGCCGTGTCGATCACGCGCGAGTTCTCCGCCGTTGCCCACGGGCCGCAGTGGCGCCCGGCGTCGGCCACCAGGGCGTCGAAGTCGATCCGCCCGGCCGCGGCCAGTACGATGTTGTCGGGACTGTAGCGTGGGGCGAAGTAGTCCCGCATCTGCTGCGGCGAAAGCGCGGTGATGCTCTCGATGGTCCCCAGCACGCTGCGCCCCAGCGGATGCGGCCCGAAGTAGGCCGCCTTGCACTTTTCGTCGGCTCCGAACGGCGGCTGGTCGTCGTACATGTGGATCTCTTCGAGGATCACCTGCTTCTCGGTCTCGAAATCCTCGTCGCGCAACGAAGGCCGCAAGATGTCGGCCAACAGTTCGATAGCCCGCGCTTGAAACTCCGGCAGCACGGCCGCGTAGTAGACCGTGTTCTCTTCGCTGGTAAACGCGTTGTACTGGGCCCCCATCTCGTCGAACTCGCGGTTCACGTCGTCGGCCGTTCGCGTGGGCGTGCCCTTGAACATCATGTGCTCGAGGAAATGGCTCACGCCGGCCACCGCGTCGGTCTCGTCGCGCGAGCCGGTCTTCACGAAGAATCCCAGGGCCGAGGAATAGGCCTGCGCGTTGCACTCCGCGACGATCTGAAGCCCATTGTCTAGCGTATGGCTACGAAACTCCAAGGTTCACCTCCAGCTTGCCGGCGCCCAGCGTGACGGTCGTAAAGTCGGCCGGCGGATGTTCGCTCAGATAGGCATTGATGCTTTGGCAAGTCAGCTCGTCGATCAACCGTTCGACCTCTTCCAGCGTCCGCGCCTTGCCCAAGTGATACCAATCGCGGGCGACCGACGCACTTCGCGAGCTGCTCGATTCTTGTTGCATGATCAGGGCGCTTTTGATGCGTGCCTTCAGCCGCGTCAACTCGTGCTCTTCGATCCCGTCGGCCAGTCGATTCAGCTCGGCCAAGGTGACATCGAGCGTCTCTTGGGCCCGCTCGGTGCTGGTGCCCGCATAGCAAAAGACGCCGCCCCGGTCGCGTAATGTGTGGTAGCTGGCATAGACGGCATAGCAGAGCCCTCGCCGCTCGCGAACCTCGGTAAACAGCCGGGCGCTGGAGCCGCTGCCCAGCACGCCGGCGGCGCCCCAGGCCTTGAGGTAGTCGGGATCGCGGTAGGGGACGCTCGGGTAGGCCACGCCGATCTGCGTCTGGCTCGATTCGTATTGCAGGTGTTCGTACGGGCTGCTGAGTGACTTCTCGACAACCGGCTCGACTTCTCGCGGCTGCCAATCGCCCAGCAATCGCCCCACTTCCTCCTTGAGCCGCTCCCAATCGAACCGCCCGGCCACGCCCAGGATCGTGCCGTTGGGGCGATAGCGGGTCTCGAATTGGGTGCGAACTTGGCTGTGCGTGATCGATTCGACGGCCTCTTGATCGCCTTGCGACGGTTGGCCCCAGGGGTGTGGGTAATGGCGGCGGCGCAGCTCGATCATCGCCTTTTGCGCCGGCTCGTCCTCGACCGCCCGGAGTTCCTGAAGCATCACCAGCCGGCCCGACTCCAATTGGTCCTCGGGCAGATGGGGCCGGCAAAGCACGTCGGCATAGATGGCCAAAGCGTCGAACAAGTTCTCGGCCACCGTGGCCCCGCTGAAACTCGTGTGGGCGCTACTGACCGACTCGTTCCGTTCCAGGCCCAGGTTGTCCAGGTCGAGGATGAACTGGCGGCTGTCGCGCTCGCCCGCGCCGCGCAATACCATCTCGCAGGCAAACCCGCTCAGCCCGCCTGCCCCTTGCGGATCAAAGGCACATCCGGCCGGCACCAGGAAAGTAAAGGCCGCCGATTGCAGCACGTCGGAAGGTTCCCCCACCAGCACCAGGCCACGGGGAAACCGAAGGGAAACCATAGGGTCCCGCA
>CAYYOX010000031.1:12950-22875 GCA_964473065.1 uncultured Planctomycetaceae bacterium
TTGGTCGCTCCTCCCTCTGGGCGAGGGGTAGGGTGAGGGCTTGCGTGTCTTTTCCTCACCTTACCCCCGGCACCTCTCCCAAAGGGAGAGGGGAGATTGAATTTGCGTTCGCAAAAGTCCACTCATCATTCACTGCGAACAGGCCGCCTCGACCGTCTTGAACACGGTCTTGACGGTGACGAATCCCAGGCGTTCGTAGAGCCGCATGGCGCCTTCGTTCTGTGCGGTCACTTCGAGGTAAACGCGAGAAAGGCCCGTCTGGCGGAATCCTTCCAGCGAACGGAACAACAGACTGGTCCCCAACCCGTGCCCGCGATGCGACGGCGCCGTGCCCAGGTTCTGAACGGCGCCGAGTCCCGTGCGAGTGCGGATTCCTTGGATCGTGCCGCAGTATTCCGGCTCGGTCGCGTCGGCGGCCGTGTAGGTCAGCAGCCAAGTGGCGCCCGGAATGAAGCCCGGCTTTCGGGCGATCTCGTCCATCAGTCGCCGGCACCCGGCCAGTTCGCCAAGGCACGGAAACACGTTCGAGTCGATCTCGTCGCGAAAGCTGGCATACTTCGCCAGGGCAAAAGCGTCATTCAGCAACGCATCCCACGCGACCAGGTCATAGCCGGCCGGCAACGGCGGCCGGGACCGATCCCGATCCCTAAGGTTGATCTCCATGCGGTAGCGTGTGGAGTAGGTAATTTCCATCGGCACCCGGATAGGGGACGTGAAATCGTGGTCCGGGCGCGACCAGCAATTCCCGGGCGGCACCGGCGGTCGCGACCTTGTAGGGGCCGCCCTGCTAAAATCTATCGGTCGTGGCCTGGGCGGTCAAATGGTTTGCCAGTTTCCCTTCCGGCTAACATCGGTCGGCCGAGAACGCGGGCGGTTTCTTTTTCATCTCCCACCGCAAAGCCGACATAGATAGAATATCGGGCGTTGGTCGCGAATTGGCGATGCCTCGAAAGGGCAATAGTGACCCAACCTGTTACTCAGTAACGACTTAGGGCGATATGAAAGCAGCCGCCATGCACCCCCGATATCCTCAATACGGCTCGGCAAGGCTCTGGACGGTCCTTTTGGCGGCAATTTGGCTGCTTGGCCAAGGCGGCTGCGACCGGTATGGGCGGCCGGCCGACAATCGGGGCGACGGGACCCTGAACGTCGTTTGCACGACCGGTCAGGTGGCCGACATGGTCCGAAACATCGGCGGACGGCACGTGTCGGTCGAGTCGCTGATGGGGTCCGGGGTCGACCCCCATTTGTACAAGGCCACGCCGGGTGACGTGCGGAAACTTTTTGCGGCCGACGTGGTTTTCTACAGCGGGCTGCACCTGGAAGGCCGTTTGGCCGACCTGCTGCGAAAGCTGGGCCGACGCCGGCCGGTCTTCGCCATTTCCGAAGACCTGCACCATAACCACGCCGAGCTGTTGCGCAAGGCGCCCGGCTCGCGAGATACGCACGACCCGCACATCTGGTTCGACGTCTCGCTTTGGGCCCGATGCGTCGGTTTCGTGGCCGAACGACTGGCCGACTTGGATCCGGAACATGCCGAAGACTATCACGAGAAGGCCGAAGAGTACACGGCCGAGCTTCAGACGCTCCACGAATCGTGCAAACAACGATTGGCCACGATCCCCAAGAAGCAACGTGTGATGGTCACGGCCCACGATGCGTTTGGCTATTTCGGCGACGCCTACGACGTGGAGGTCCACGGGCTGCAGGGAATCAGCACGGCCGACGAAGCCGATCTGGCCGGGGCCAACGCCTTGGTGAAACTGTTGGTCGCGCGTAGAATTAAGGCCGTGTTCGTAGAAAGCAGCGTGCCGCCGAAGAACGTCCAATCGCTGATCCAAGCCTGCGAAGCCCAACGGCATCGGGTCATCGTCGGCGGAGAGTTGTTCTCCGACGCCATGGGCCCGGAAGGTTCGCCCGAGGGGACGTACGTCGGCATGGTCGAGTATAACGTAAAAACGATTGTCAATGCATTGAAATAGGACCCCTGCCATGTCCGCTCCGCCACTTGAAATCCACGACATGACGGTCGCCTATCACCGCAAGCCCGTCTTGTGGGATATCGACCTGACTGTGCCCGAGGGCAACCTGATCGGCATCATCGGCCCTAACGGGGCGGGCAAGAGTACGCTGATCAAGGCCGTGCTCGGGCTGATGCCGTTGGCCAGCGGCAAGGTCGAGTTCTACGGCAAACCTTATTCCCGACAGCGGCAACTGGTCGGCTATGTGCCGCAACGCGAGTCGGTCGATTGGGATTTTCCCGTCACGGTGCTGGACGTGGTGCTGATGGGTACCTACGGCCGATTGGGTTGGTTCCGCCGCCCGGGCGCCGAGCAGCGTCGACTGGCCGAAGAATGTTTAGGCCATGTCGGCATGGAGTCGTATCAGAACCGCCAGATCCGGCAGCTCTCCGGCGGCCAACAGCAGCGGATCTTCCTTGCTCGGGCGCTGGCTCAGGATGCAAGGATCTACTTCATGGACGAGCCGTTCGTCGGGGTCGATGCGGCCACCGAGCAGGCGATCGTCAAGCTGCTGCACTCGCTGCGTGAAGGCGGCAAGACGGTGCTGGTCGTGCATCATGACCTGCAAACGGTCGAAGAGTATTTCGACCATGTGATTTTGCTGAACATGCGACTGATCGCTTCCGGACCGACCGCGGCGACGTTCACGCCGGAAAACCTTCACAAGACCTACGGCGGACGGCTGAACGTGCTGGATCAGGCCGCCGAAGCTGTCCGTTTGGGAGACTGACCACGGTGAACTATCTGACGCTGATCGTTCTGTTGGGCACCTCGCTGCTTGGCTGTGTGGCCGGGGTGATGGGCAGTTTCGCCGTGCTAAGGCGCAGGGCGTTGATCGGCGATCTGCTTTCCCATGCCGCCTTGCCCGGCCTGTGTCTGGCCTTCATCATCATGGGCCAGCGACACTTCGTCGGCATGTTGGCCGGGGCATTTGTCACCGGCCTGCTCGGCGTGGCCCTGATTACGCTCGTTTGCCGCTATACGCGAACCAAGGAAGACGCCGCGTTGGGGATCGTGCTGAGCACATTCTTCGGCGCCGGCATCGTGCTCTCGTCGATCATTCAGCACCAAGCAGGCGGTGGGGCCAAGGCCGGATTGGAATCGTACATCTACGGTCAGGCCGTCGGCATGGGGCGAGGTGACCTCTATGTGTTTGCCGGTGTCTCGGCCGTGGTGCTGCTGGTTGTGCTGTTGTTGTACAAAGAGTTCAAGCTGCTGAGTTTCGACCCCGGTTTTGCCCAGGTCCAAGGTTGGCCCGTGCTCACGCTCGACATGACCATGATGGGCACGTTGGCCCTGGTGACCGTCATCGGGCTGCCGGCGGTGGGCGTGGTGCTGATGGCCGCCATGCTGATTATTCCCGGGGCCACGGCCCGATTTTGGACCAATCGGCTCGGGCCGTTGCTGGTCCTCTCGGGCGTGATCGGCGCGTTGACCGGGGCCTTGGGCACCATGCTTTCGGCCGGCGCGGCCAAGGCGTGGCTCGGTTTCGATCCACCCACCGGACCGGTCATCGTGCTCAGCGGCACCACGCTGTTTCTGTTCTCTGTGGCGTTCGCACCGCGACGCGGCGTGATCGCCCGATTGGTTGTCGACCTGCGGCTGAGGCTGCGGATCGGTCGCGAACACCTCTTGCGAACGCTGTTCGAGCTGAGCGAACCGAAGTTACCCCAACTACCCGAGATCTCCATGGACCAACTGCTGGCCCATCGTGCGTTCGGCCGGCTGGGTATCCGGTGGCTGATTCACCGGGCGGCAGGCCGCGGATTCGTCCAGCGCAGCCTGCAAGGCGTTTGCCTGACCGAAGCCGGATTGACCGAGGCCTGGCGAACGGTTCGTGCGCATCGGCTTTGGGAATTGTACCTGATTCGCGGGGCCGACATCGCGCCGGACCATGTCGACCGCGATGCCGATACGATCGAACACTTGCTCACGCCGGAAATCATCGAGCGTCTCGAAGCCGAACTGACGGCCGAGGGCGCGTTGCCCAACTCGCCCCACGAACTGGCCGACGCGTCGCCAGCGGGAGGGCCGGACCATGCTTGACTGGATCAGCCAACTGCATCCCAACCTGCAAACCGACTTCTGGGTGATCTCGATCGGCGCGATGACCAACACGGCGTGTGCCTTGCTGGGATGCTACCTCGTGCTGCGGCGGATGAGCCTCTTGGGCGATGCCATCTCGCACGCCGTGCTGCCGGGATTGGTCGTGGCCTTTGCACTGACCGGGACGGTCAATATCGTTTACATGGGCCTGGGGGCACTGGCCGTCGGGCTGTTGACGACCGTGTTGATCGAAACGCTGCATCGACACGGCGGCGTGGCCGAGGACGCCAGCATGGGCGTCGTCTTCACCTCGCTGTTCGCCTTGGGCGTGATCCTGATCAAACGCTACGGTCAGGCCGTCGACCTGGACCCCGACTGCGTGCTCAACGGCGTGCTCGAAATGGTGCAACTGAACACCATCTCACCTGAGAGCGATCTACCCCGGGCGTTGTTCACCATCGGGCCGGTGCTGGTGCTGAATCTGATCTTCATCGTCGTCTTTTGGAAAGAGCTGCTGATCAGCTCCTTCGACGCGGCCTTGGCCAACACCATGGGGTTGAAGGCCGGCGTGATGCACTATCTGCTGATGGGGCTGGTCGCTCTGACCACGGTGGCCTCGTTCGCGCAGGTCGGGTCGATACTGGTCGTTGCCATGCTGATCGTGCCGGGAGCGACCGCACATCTGCTGTGCGATCGGCTGCACATTATGATGCTGATCTCGGCGGCCATCGCGATCGCCTCGGCAGTTCTTGTGCACTATGCGGCCGTCTATTTCAACTCGAACACGGCCGGCACGATGTCGGTCATCGTCGGGATGTTCTACGCGGCGGCCGTCTGCTTCTCACCCCGCTATGGAATCCTCTGTGTGATGCTGCGACATGTGCGCACGTCGTTGCGGATCGTCTGCGAGGACCTGCTGGGGATGATCTACCGTGTGGAAGAGTTGGCCACGCAACAGACGTTGCCGATCGCCGATGCGCTCAAAGCGGTCGGCGGCGGGCTGTTGGCCCGATTGGGCGTGCAATCGCTGTTAAGCCGCGGTCAACTCCGGCGCGAGAACGGGACCCTACGGCTGACCGATTCCGGCCGACGCCGGGCCGCCCGGCTGGTCCGTTCGCATCGGCTTTGGGAAGTCTATCTGGTCGAGCAACTCGGCTTGCCCTTGGACCACGTCCACGAACCGGCCGAGCGCATGGAGCACTTCATCGACGAGAACCTCCAACAACAACTGGCCGCCGAAGTCACCAAACCAACCACCGACCCGCACGGGCGTGAGATTCCTGGGAGAAATCGAGGGGAATAAGGTTGGAGCCACGGATGAAACACGGATAAAGACGGCACGCTTGTGAATAATCCCCATTAGATTATATCCGTGTTCAATCCGTGTTTCATCCGTGGCTGCGTAGCGTCGTAAGGCTGTTTTTGAAGAGGTGTTGCACTTTTTTGCATTTCCCGCGACAATGGGGATAGAGTCTCACACGGCAACGAGCTTCGGATTGCGGCTGCTGACACTCTGAAATCGGGAGGACGTGCGATGGCTTCTGTCTATTCGCGAAAGGGCTTGACCCTGCTGGAAGTGCTCGTGCTTCTTGGCATGATTCTCTTTCTGCTTATGCTCTTGCTGCCGGCGATTCAATATACGCACGGCCATCGCCGGCGTGCTGGCTGCATAAACAACATGAAGGAATTGGGCCTGGGCCTGCTGAACCACGAACACGCGTTGAAGCGGTTCCCACCTTCCTGCTCCGTGAAGCGGGACGCTGACGGGAAGATTGTCTCGCTGGACGGGTGGAGTTGGTTCGTGCATATCTTGCGTTACATGCCGGAAATGGTGAACAGGCCGTGTTACGAGCGACTGCATCCGGCTTGCGGCTCACCTCTGGATGGAGAAGACGACCACAAATGGGCTCTCGGCATCGTCATTCCCGAACTTCAGTGTCCGGACTTCGAGGGCAACCCGTATGTCGACCCGTCGACGAAAAAGGAGGCGATCACCAACTATAAGGCTTTCGGCGCCACGCACATCGAGAGCCTCAACGTGGCCTCGCCGAATCCGACCGTGCCGAAATATGCGCCCGATACCGACCGGCATCCGGACGGCGCGCTGTTCCCCGGCTCGACGCACGGCACCGAGGGCTTCTGGATCGACGGCACGTCGCGGACGGCCATGCTTGTCGAGTCGGTTGAACAGAACGCGGCCCGATGGACCGTGGGCAAGGAATGTGTCGTGGTCGGGTTGCCGCCCGTGGTTTCGTTCCAGAAGAACCAAACTTACTGGCACCCGACCGGTTACTCGGCCAATCGCTTCTGGAAACAGAGCACCATCTCGCCGGGGATCAACAAGACGTATCTCGATTGGGACTACGACAAGTTCCCGTACGACGACGGCGGGATCAGCACGTCCTCGATCAAATATGGTCCCAGCAGCCATCATGCGGGCGTGACGAACCACCTGTTCGTCGACGGGAGCGTCCACTCGATCAGCAACGAGATCGACGCGGCCCTGTACATGTTCATCATCACCCGCAACGGCGGCGACCCGATGCCCGGTATACAGCCGCCGTAGCCGGCCTGGTGAGAAAACTCCCTAGCGAACCCACTTGGGGGGGTGCCTTTGTGCCTCCCCTTGACTGATTTCGGCTGATCTCCGATAATTCGCCTTTCCGGTAGTTTTCCCGAGTGCGGAAAGGAAGTTGACTGTGAATCTTTACGTCGGCAATTTGTCGTTCAATGCGACCGAGGACGATATCGAGAAGGCCTTTGCCCAGTATGGTGAGGTGTCTGCTGTGAATATCATCAAGGATCGCGAAACGGGACGTTCCCGCGGGTTTGCTTTCGTTGAAATGCCTGACGATACGGCGGCAAAAGAGGCCATCGAGAAGGTCAATCTTACCGAGATTGACGGCCGCGCGATCACCGTGAATGAAGCGCGTCCTAAGCAAGATCGCCCCCGTGGCGGTGGTGGCGGCGGTCGTCGCCGAGAGCGGTGGTAGTGGACGCAGGGAGTCTGCCGCGGCTGGGGCTCCGTTTTCAGACGTTGCTCGCGCCCGGTGCAAGCTCGAACCGGCAGGCTTTTCCCATTCCCCCCACGGCATAACTCCTTGGCAATTAACAATATACAAGAAAGGGTGGGCTTGCGAATCCGTCCGAGAACCGGTAGGCTGGGCGTCGCGCCAAATTCGGTCTACTTATCCGTTGATACGGGAAGTGAGCGGAATTCTGCTCCGGTCGATTTGCCGCAACGAACCGACTCCCCTCACAGCAGGCATGACGCCGAAGCTTTCCGGCCGCGTCTTATCGCGGATATTGCCGGGCTTTGTCGCCCCATGCGACTGATTAGGATACAACATGCAAAGCCCGACCCCCTCTAGCCCGCATACCTTTCACATTCCCGTCATGGGGCTCGGGTTTACGATCGACACGCCGTTGCGCGTGGCGAAATACGGCATCTCGTCGGTCCTCTCGCTGGTGGACGACACGCTCTTGGAACAGATGCGGAAGTTCCATTGCGAACAGGCGGGAGAGCCGTATGAGGAAATCGCGGGCGACGAAGAGGATGCGCGTGCGCGGCGAACCACGGCCTACCTGGATCTTCTGGACCGACTGGTCGCGGCCGAAGTAGAAACGCTGCAAGCGTCGCCTTTCGAGCCGGGTAGCGAAATCACTCGCTATTACGAGATGCTGCCCGAGTCGCCGCTGAAAAGGCGCTATCGCGACATGCTGGGGGCCGATGACCCGGCGGAAAAAGCGTCGCTTCAAGACGAACTTCGCCGTCAGGCCACGCCGGGTGGGATCGACGTGAACGTGATGTCCCGCGGTGATGCCGACGCATATCGCGACGGCAAGAAACTACCTCAAGAGTTCTGCGAGGCCATGGCGGCCCTGCGGGGATATGCCGCCAGTACGCTTCGCTCCTCGATTGTGCTGTCGGCAGGCATGAACCCGCGGCTCTACACCTACGCGGCGACGTTCGACGATTTCTTTCCGGATGCCGACGGCCAGTTGAAGAAGAAGATCATTCTGAAGGTGAGCGACTACCGCTCGGCCGTGGTGCAAGGGAAGTTCTTTGCGAAGCGCGGGTTGTGGGTATCCGAGTATCGCATCGAGTCGGGCTTGAACTGCGGCGGCCACGCCTATGCCACCAAGGGGCTCATGATGGGCCCGATCCTCGAAGAGTTCAAGCTGAAAAAAGAGAAGCTGGCCGAGCAACTGCACGGGCTGTACGCGAAGGCCCTGGCTAAGTCCGGCCGGGAAGTGCCCGAGCAGCCCCACGAAATCCGAATCACGGCCCAAGGCGGCATTGGCACGCCCGAGGAAAACGATTTCCTGTTGAATCACTACCAGGTCGACGCAACCGGTTGGGCTACGCCATTGTTGCTCGTGCCCGAGGTGGTCAACATCGATGAAGAACACCTGCAGAAGCTCGCGTCGGCCACGGACAAGGAGGTCTTCCTTAGCGACAACTCGCCGTTCGGTATGCCGTTCTGGAATCTGCGGAACTCGGCCAGCGAAGAGGCCCGGCGGCAGCGGATCGACGAAGGCAAGCCCGGCAGCGTCTGCCTGAAGACTCACGTTCGGTTCAACACGGAGTTTACCGAGATTCCGATCTGCACCGGCTCGCGAAACTACCAGCGTCGCAAGCTACGGCACCTTGCCGAGGAAGGGCTCACGCCGGAACAACTTCCGCTGGTACAAGAACACGTGCTGGCCAAATCGTGCATCTGCCACGACCTGAGCGGCAGCGCGACCCTGATCCATGGGATCGACCCGGAGGCCACGCCCGCCGTCTGTCCCGGGCCGGGTATTGCGGATTTCTCGAAGATTGCCACGCTCGAAGAGATGGTGAGCCACATATACGGGCGGCAGCACCTGCCAATGGACCCGAACCGACCGAACATGTTCGTCCGGGAAATCGCGATTTACGTCGACTACCTCCGCGACGAGGTCCAGTGGTGCTCGCTGGGGCTTCTCTCCCGGCCTGATGAATACTTCAACGAGTTCAAGGAGAACTTGCTCGGCGGAATCAACCACTGCCGAGAGCTCCCCCAGCAGTTCGACGCCGAAGAGCAAGAACGTTTCGTCGAGGAGCTCGACCTCCTGGCCGAAGCCGTCGAGTCGATCCTGCTAGTCACGACACAGTGAGCCGCTTGGTGCCACTGGTGGCTTGCCGACCGTTTCCTTACTGAAACTTCGCGCCCCTTGATGGCGAGGTTTCCGAGTCACGGTGGACACTGCGTTGTCGGCAACGACGGGTTTGGGCCCGTTGTTGCTGACCACCTCGGGCCACCAGCGGCCGGAGACCGGCTGCTGGATGCCGTTGCGGCGATACACGCGCCCGGCATTCGGCGAAGGAATGTCCAGGTCGTTCAGGTGATTGGCAATCCGTCTGTGCCCCCACTCTTCTTCGCCGTGCAGGTGTAGGATGCGGAGCCATGTCCGGATCTTTTCGCGGTCCTTGGGTTTGATCTTGACGTGGCAACCCTCCCTTTTGACCGTCTCGCCTTCCTGCAACTCGCGGAGTTCGTTTCCCTGGGCATCGACCAACACGCGACAGAAGCCGTACGGCGGCGGGCCGCCATTCCAGCAGCCGCCCTCGGCCAAGCGACGTTGGCTTTGCGGCACCGAACTCGTCGTTCGGCGCGATTTTGCCGAACTGCCCCGGCACGATCCGCATGGCCCCCATTTCGACCAGCGCCCGCAGGCCGGCCCCGGCAAAGCCCCGTGAAACGTGGTAGGTCTCGGCGATCTGCTCCAGCGGAAAGAACCAGTAGGGTCGACCGAATTGGGCCTGAGCCAGGGCCGATTCGTATTGGGACAGCAGGTACATGTACTCCGCGGCAAAGGCTCGGTTTCCCAGC
>CAYYOX010000032.1:0-18003 GCA_964473065.1 uncultured Planctomycetaceae bacterium
CCACCGCCGTGCAGATCGGCGTCTTCCAAGCCGCCCCGGGTGACACCGACGGCAATCGCAAGGTCGAAGGTCAGGATATCCTCAACATCCTCCAAGCCGGGTTGTTTGGCGACGGAGTAACGCCGGAAGCCAACTGGGGCAACGGCGACTTCAACTCCGACAGCAAGATCTCCGGCGAGGATATTCTCGCCCTGCTAGGCACGGGCCTGTTCGGCGATGGAACCTATCCGGACTCTGCCGCAGCCACTGCCGCGGCGGCCGATGTCAAACTGGTTGTTACCGGCGATGGTCTGGTGATCGACACGGACGGCGCTACGCTGACCGGCTTCGTGCTCAGCAGCGAGTCGGGCATCCTCACGGGTGACGACGCCGAGAGCCTTGGCCTGTTCCAAGAGGATACCGACACGGCCATCAGCGGCACGTTCGCCATGTCGCTCGAAGGCGAGCACTCGCTAGGTGACGTGCTCGGCGAAACCGACGCGGATCTGGGCGGCGACCTGAGCTTGGCCTACACCATTGCCGGCGTGCCGGGTGTGTTCACGGCCAGCGTGGTCGTGCCCGAGCCGGGAACGTTGATGTTGTTGCTGGGCGGGTTGATCGCGCTGCTGATCCGGCGACGGCGGAAGTAGAAATGTAGGGTGCGTGTCAACGCCTGACTGTTATACACAAAGCCAACGTCAAGGGGGCGCGACGCAGTGTACAGGTGATATTGCGCTGCTCGCGGATTCTTCAAGACACGACCGGGTTGGACTATTCGGCCAAGAAGGGCAAACTGAAAGACGCCGGGCCGATTAACCGCGAAACCCATGCCGGCGTGTCGCTCGATGCGCAGTTCGTCATCATGCCCGAGGGCGTCATTGTCCGTAGTTGCCTTGCCATATCTTGCTGACAGAGGCGAAGCTGCCTACAATCAGGGCTACGCTGTCGTTTTCAACCGCGGAAGGCCCGCTGCCTCCACATACCCCAAACCCACAGCTCAGCCAACGCCGCCCGGCACCTGGTCGAAGTGATGGCGTACGACGAGTAGTGATTGATATGGAATTCAACAATCGACCGAGGAGCAATAACGATGAGAACAATGTTTCTTTGCGCCATTATGGCCGTATCCACGATCGTCGAGGCCGGCATGGTGGATCCGGCGATCGACGATCCGAGCAAGGAGTGGTGTTACCTGGCCAAATCGACCGTCTGTATCGGGGTTCCCTACATGCCGGAGCCGGTCCAGGTAACATACGATGGCGCCATCTATACACGCCATGCGGAACTGTGCTTCTTCTACGGCCCGTCGCTGCAGCCGGTGTTGGCCAGGCAGAAGACGTTCCTGGACGGCTGGATCCCGATTGTGCAGTACGACTGGACGGACGGGGACATCGCTTATTCGATCGAGATGTTCTCCTTCATTCTGGACGGCGAGACGGAAGCGAACACGGCACAGTTCGTGCGGCTTTCGGCAAAGAACACGGGCAATCAGGCAACGACCGCCGTTCTTGCGGCCGCCTGCCGGGGTAGTGGGGGTGACTATCGAAACGGTGCCCCGCGACTGAATCCCAATGCGAAGTTCGAACTGAAAGACAACGCCTGGATTGCCAACAAGAGACTCGTTTATTGCTTTCCCGCGGGCGCGGAGGTCGAGGCGGTCGCCGGCGTCCCTTACCAAAAGCCGTTCGTGGGACACGAGCATGACGTCTCCCCGCGAGCGGAAACCGGGATCGCCGTGTATCGCTTCACACTGGCTCCCGGCGAAAAGAAGATGCTCGACTTTCGCATGCCGCGCGTTCCCGTTGCGGTGACAAGCGACATCGCGACAAAGATCAAGCAAGCGGACCACGACGATTATCGCAGCAAGACCGTTGGCTATTGGCAGAACTTGCTGGGAACGAAGAACGTCCTCTCGTGCCCCGAGTCGCGGATCAATCACGCCTATCGGGCCATGACGGTGCATGCCCTGCTCGGTACCGTGACCCGCGGCGGTAAGAAAATGCAGACCGATGGTCTGCCCTACCCGGGCACTTTCATTCTTTCCTACTACGACATGCTTCGCTTGTACGACCAATTCGGGGTCAGTGAAGTCTTGCGCAACAGCCTGGACCAGATGACCGGCCGCCAGCAACCGGACGGCCTGATTGTCGATACCACGGTCACCCACGGGCGGATGATTCTCGCCTCGCACGGGCAGGTGATGTCCTGCCTGGCGACCCATGTCCTCTATACGCAGGACCGGGCGTTTGCCGAAAAGATCTATCCCGTGCTGCACAAGGCCGTGGCATGTATCGAAAACGACCATCGCGCAAATGAAAACGGCCTGATGCGGACATCGGAACCCTTCGATGCCGAGATGATCCTGGGACACTACACCAGTCACAACCTATGGGGCTTGACCGGCCTGCGCAACGCGATCCGCGTGGCTAGGTTTCTCGGCAAGGAAGCTGATGTTACGCGTTGGACCGAGCTACATGCGTCATTCGAGAAAAGCGTACTGGCCGCCCTCGACGCCAGCGCCCAAGAGGACGGCTATGTTCCTACGGGACTGTACGAATTCAAGACCGGCCAGGCGGCAAGAGCAGGATTTGGGGAATACCAAACCAACCAGGATTGGGAGAACTGCTTTCTCGCCTGGCCTTGTGAAGTGCTCGAGCCGAACGATTTTCGTGTTGCCGGAACTGTGGATCGCCTGCGAAAGATAAAATATCGCGAAGGGATTATGACCTATCGTAACGGCCAGCACCTGCACCAGTACGTCACCGTGAATTCGGCCATGCAGGACGTGGTGGCCGGGCGCGACAAGAAGGCCTTGATCGATATTTATCATATCCTTCTGCATGCCGGATCGTGCCATGAAGCGTTCGAGAATCTTGTCGAGCCATGGACCGACCGAATGGTCTGGGATATGTGTCCGCCTCCGCACTGCTGGGGTGGAACGAAAATCGCCGGGCTTGTCCGTAATATGTTCGTCTTCGAATATGGCGGTCGCGGCGGCCTGGATCACCGGCAGCGGGAACTCTATCTGTTCTCGGTACTCTCGCCCGATTGGGCCGTGCCCGGAAAGACCGTCTCGATCAAGGATGCGCTGACCGAATTGGGCACGCTCAGCGCCAAGTTGACCTTCACGGCCGACGGTGCGGAGATCGAGATCGACGGCGACTTCCACACCCGCCCGAAACACTATGTCCTGCGGATTCCTTACTTCGTGAAGGATGTCTCGTTTTCCACGAACCAGGGGCAGGGCGTTATCAAGGACGGTTGGCTGCGACTGAGTCCGGATGTCTCGCACGTCCGCCTCCGCTGGACCATCGATCCCAACGCCGACGCCGACACGTTCGGTGAGATCTTGTTGGCCTATCGTCGCGAGGTGGGCCACTGGAAAGGCAAGATCGACGAGCACCCCCGACCGCCCGAGGGTTTTCTTACGGAGGCCGATCGCAATCGCAAACCGCGGCCGCTGAGTTTCGAGTTGGTACGCGATGCGTTCACGACTGAATACGCCAGGCGACTCGCCGTTTATCAACAGAGCGGAAGCCGCCTGACCAGCGTGGCGGCGCCGAAACTTCTCACGCCCGAACAGCGTGTCGAATATGGCAAACCGTTCCAGCCCGACGCCCTGAGCCTGACCACCGGGAAACCGGCCAGTTGCTCGACTCACCTTCCCGGCTATCCGCCCGAGTTGGCCAACGACGGTCGACTAGGCGACACCAACCGCCACTGGGCCACCGATGCCGGCGCGCTGAGCGATTCGAAATCGTGGTGGCAAGTCGACCTGGAAGAGCCCACAGAAGTCGGTCGAGTCGTGGTCGTCGGCTATTACGGCAGTGCGCGTCACTACGGTTTCACGGTGGAAACATCGCTCGACGGCAAGGCATGGCAGATGGTCGCCGACCGGCGGGAGAACAAAGACGTCTCCACGAAAGAAGGCTACACGTGCCGCTTCGAGTCACGCCCGGTCCGCTACATTCGCGTCACCCAGACCCACCACTCCCTGAACTCCGGCCGCCATCTGGTCGAGGTGATGGCCTTCGAGCAATAAACAACAGAGCACGTGGTCGGAAGTCCCGACAGGCTCGCAAACTCGTGAACCGTTACAAGAACAGGTAGATTATGAAGAAGATAGTTGGAGCAATGATTGTGGCCGTCGGCATAACCTGCGGCAGTTTGACAAACGCTGGGGATGTCCCTTTTCGTGAAGCACTGAAAGATGCCAACGTCAGTCTGTCCTCGATGAACGATGGGCAAGGCGAAAGCCTGATGCTCGGCAATGGCGATCTTTACGGCATTGTCTGGGAAAAGGATGGCGGGCTGTACATGCGGATCACCAAGAACGATATCTGGGACGCCCGGGTTGATACGTCCAACGACGGGCCCTTGCCAAAGGTCGATGTGGCGACCGGCAAGATCACCGGATCGACGGGCGCGCCGCCGAGCTATGCCAAGCTTTATCCGCAACCCCGTTGTGCAACGGGCCTCCGGTTAGGCCGCATTGGACCGGCGGACACGCTCACGTGGCGTTGCATTCGCGGAGCGACCCAATATGCACTAACGCCAAGTGAAGACCGATCCGGGGCTGTCATGGAGGTAAGTGGCGGTGCACTGGAATCGACCGGTTACCAGGCAACACTGCCAGGCACGCCTGTGGCCTCATCCTTTCATTTCAGCGTGAAAGGATCCGAAAATGCCGAATACTATGTCGATATCGTCGGCGCAGCGGGCAAGGTGATCTACAAATCCGGCTGGACCAAGTCGCCGGGCGCCGAAAAGCAAATCAAGATCGAACTCACGCCCGACCCCATCGAATCGATTATCCTCTACACGAGAACCCTTGACGGCAAGATCGCCAAGAATCAGATCGGCTCGCTCTACTTGCTCGACGTAGACAAGAAGGCCCCGTTGAAATTTGATGAACCTCTATCATTGCAAGGCCGCCTCGATATCCGAAAGGCCGTGGCATCGATCACAGCAGGGGCCAAATCGACCCAGGTTCTGATTCTGCATGACAGCAATGTGGTCCTGGTCAATAGCTCCGACCCGGTCGTGTTAGATCCGATCAAGGCGGACACCCTGCCGGATGCCAAACTTGGACAAGCCGACGGCGTCTCCTGGCTGTTGATGAACATGCCCGGGGATGTCGATTACAAAGGGATGGATTATGCCGTGGCGGTGGCCAGCCGCGGCAATCTGAAGGCCATCTCGTTGGTCACGTCTTTCGACATCAAGACCGGTGATGTGCTTCCCCGGGCCATTGCCTTAGCCAAGAACACAATCAAGCAAGAAGAGACCGCGCTGATTGCCGCCCATCAACGGGCCTGGGAAACCTACTGGTCGCGAAGCGGCGTCGAATTGGCGGACAAGGATCTGCAGCGCTGGTGGTATCGTATGCTCTATTTTGCCAAGACCGTATGCCGCCCGGGCGCTGCTCCCATCGCGCTGATGCCTCCTTTGGCTAGTGATCTCACGCCGTGGCACGCAGATTACCATCATAATTACAACGCCTGGCAAGCCTTTTGGCCACTGCCCGGCGCTAACCAGTCGGAGTTGACCGACCCTTGGATTTCTTATGTCCACGATATGCTTCCCCGGTTCAAATGGCTGGCGAAAGATCGATACGGCATCGACGGCGCGTGTTTCCCGATCAGTTCATTCCTCCACGAGCCCGATCCGGCGGTTTGCAAGAGCAAGAACCGCCGTCAAATCGGTTTCAACCCCTGGGGTCTGACGATCGGCATGGCCGGCATGACCATCCAGAGCATGTGGCACAAGCATCTCTGCGACCCGGATCCCGAGTACCTCGAAGCCAAGATCTACCCCACGCTTCGCGAAGGCGCCAAGTTCTATGTCGGCTTTATGGAACAATGCAAGAAAGACGACCAAGGCAAGATCCTCCTGGGCCCTTCCTACAGCCCCGAGCACGGACCGGCCGGGATCAGTAATTGTCCTTTCGACATCGCGTACGTTCATTACACGTTCGACGCCTTTATCCAGGCCGCCGGTGAACTGAAGCGTGACGAAGCGTTGGCCGCCCAATGCGGCAAGTACAAAGCACTACTGGGCGACTACCCGACCGCCATGGACAGCGACGGCAAACCGGTTGTGGTCGATTGGAAGGGCTGCAAGTACAGAGAGGTTCCCCAGCATAACATCGAAGTCCCTTCTACACCCGTTTTCCCAGCCGATCAGGTGACCTGGTTCTCTAAGGAATCGGAAAAGGAGCTCTTCCGGCGCACGATCAGGGACACAGTTCACACGGGCGACAACTCTCACGTCATGTTCAATATCGCCAAGGCGCGGCTCTCGATGCCTGAAGCGGTGGCGGATGCGAAAGCGTTTTTCCTGCCGCGTACGTTGTCCAATGGATTCATTAGAATGCCCTGGTCGCACGGCACATTCATGCAGGAGATGATCGGCGTCGCCGGGCTGGTGAACGAGTTCCTGCTGCAAAGTGTTGGCAACAAGATTCGGGTCTTCCCTTGCTGGCCGAAAGACAAGGACGCGAAGTTCACCGACCTTCGTGCCCAAGGCGGGTTCCTTGTCTCGGCCGAACAGAACAACGGCAAGGTCGTAATACTGGAAATCAAGTCAACCGTCGGCGGCAAGCTGCAACTGGTAAGCCCATGGAAAACCGTCACGGCCAACGGTATAACCCTGCAACAGGACGGCCAAGGCCTCGTCACACTGGATACGCGTAAGGGCGAGACGTTGCTCTTCGAGGCGAAATAACCATTCTTGTTTGTTTTGCAAATAGGGCAAGCAAGGCTTACACTGAGCTAGAAGAGGAGTAATCTCGCCGATTCGCGTGGGTCTTCGTGCCTCGCCCCGTAGCGGCCCCTTGTACTCAAAGCATTCCCAACTTTCGCATCTGCAACACGAGCCGTTTGGCGACCGGGCCGGCGGCCGTGGCGGCGTTGCCCGCATGTTGAAGCACGACCACAAAGGCTAGCTTCGGTTGCTCGGCCGGCACATAGCCGGCGAACCAAGCATGATCACCCCGAGACCCACCCGTCTCGGCCGTGCCCGTCTTGCCGGCAATCGCCACCTCTTCCAAGTAAACCGTCCCATGCCCCGTCCCCATCGCATCGGCCACCACCCGCCCAAGCCCTTGCCCAATCTCCCAAAAAGGGTCCTGACCCCTTTTTTCTGAAAAAGGGGCCAGGACCCTTTTTGGCGGTTTGGGTGATTCGCGGAGATGGGGGGTGGGTTGGTGGGATTGGTTGGCGATGGTGGCTAGCAGGCGGGTGATTTGTAGCGGCGTGGTGGTTACGGAGCCTTGGCCGATGGCTAGTGCGTAGGTGTCGCCCGGACGCCAGGCGTGGCCTTCGATCGCGCGGATCGTGGCGGGCGTGGGGATCATGCCGGCCGCTTCGTCGGGAAGGTCGATGCCGGTCGGGCGAGCGAAGCCGAGTGCCAGGGCTCGGTCTATGATCGGTTGCGGGCCCATTTGTGCGGCGTGGTGGAAGAAGTAGACGTTGCAGCTTTGGGCCAAGGCGTCGCCGAGCGTGACGTTGTCATGGCCCGTGCCTTGGCGGCGATAGATCGCGCAACGCTGCCGATCCGGCTCGTGGAGATAGCCCTGGCAGAAGAACGGCTCAGACGGATCGACCGACGAAGTTTCCAGCAGGGCCATGGCCGTAACGATCTTGAAGACCGATCCCGGCGGGATGGCCATTTTGATGGTCCGGTCCAACAGCGGATGGCTCGGGTCAGCGAGCAGGTCGGTTAGCTCTTCGGAATTCCCCGCGAGGAACAAATTCGGATCGAACCGCGGCGCGGAAGCAGCCGCGAGAATCGCGCCGCTTTGGACGTCCATGACCACGATGGCCCCGCCGGCCGATTCGGTCGAGTCATCGCGCAACCGGCGGCGCTGGACGGCGCGGTCCAACAAGTCTTCGGCCGCCCGTTGCAGGCGGATGTCGAGCGTGATCGTCAGGTCCTGGCCCAAGCCGGCCGGACGGCTTTGATGCGACGACAGGAGCCGGCCGCCGTGGTCGGTCAACTCGACGATTTCGCCGCGCCGGCCTCGCAAGGTCGATTCGTACTGCCGTTCCAGGCCCATCCGGCCCAGGTAGTCGTCGGCGTGGTATTCGAGTTTTGGGTATTCGAGTTCTTCCTTGGCAACCTTGCCGAGGTGCCCCAGCACATGGGCCGCCAGCGAGCCGTGCGGATAGGCGCGACGCGTTTGCTTGACGATCCTCACGCCGGGGTATCGTTGAGGGTCGTCCTCGATCCGAGCCGCCAACTCCGGCGAAATGTCTTCGGCCATGGCGTGATAGTCGAGTTCTTCGGCGACCGCTTGCCATGCCAGCGGACCCTCGTGGACCGAGCCTTCGAGCGCCTCGCGCATCCATTGGGCCGCACGGCCGAAGATCGAAGTCGGCTCGGCGGGTGGTGGTGCATCGGCGGCCTTGGCGCGACGTCGACGGTTGTGGCTCCAGGCAATCCTCTCGACCCGGGCTTGGATCTTTTTCGCCCGCCGGTCCCACTGTTTGATCGACATTCCGCACAAGGCCGACAGCTTTTGGGCCGACTCGCGCTTTTCCGTTTGCACACGACGTTTCTCGGCCTCGACGCGTCGCGGGTCTTTCCGCTGGGCTCGCGAGAGACGACTGCGAACCATGCGGGCAAGCCAGGCGTTCTGCGGCGGGTCTTGCAGGTAGCGATAGTGGACGGCCAGCGTGATGATCTCTTTGTCATGGGCCAACACGGTCCCATCTCGGGCAAGGATTCGACCTCGCACGCCGGGCACGATCTTCTTGCGTTGCAGGGGTCGCACGGCTTCGGCTCGAAACGCGGCCCCTTGCGTCACTTCCAACTGCACCGCCCGGGAAAACACGATCAGCAGCAGCACGACGAATCCTAACAGGCAGATCCGCAGCCGACGGCGCGAGTCGACCACTGTCGGCGTCGTGGATTCGTCTTGGTGGAATTGATGCCAGTCGTGCAGCATGGCGTGCAAAGCCGCAAGCGGATAAATGAACGGTATCGCAGTTAAATGTCCTCATCGCTCGATTGGAGTACGGGGCGCCAGCGGTCGAAATGTTCCAGGCAGATGAGCATCCCGCGCAGTACGGCCGAAAGGGGTTCGCTGTCGACCCGGGCGGGCAAACCCGTCTGTTCGTTGATGAACTGATCGATGCCTCGCAACAAGGAACCGCCGCCGCAGAGCACGATCCCATGATCGACCAGATCGGCCGCCAGGTCGGGGCTGCAACCGTCCAACGTGGTTTTGATCGCTTCGATGATCGCTTCCAACGGGTCGGCCAAGGCCTGGCGAACTTCCTCACTGGTGACGGTCGCCTTGCGCGGCAGCCCGCTGATGGCGTCTAAACCGCTGATCTCTTCGACCTGCTCGACTTCCAAAGGAAAGGCGCTGCCGATGTCGATTCGCAATCGTTCGGCGGCGGGCAGCCCGACCTTCAGACTGTAATGTCGCTTGAGGTAGTCGACCACCGCCCGATCCATGGCATCGCCGCCGACGCGGATCGACTCGGCAGCCACGGTATCGGAGAGGCTCAGCACGGCCGTTTCGGTGGTCCCGCCGCCGATGTCGCAGACCATGCTGGCGATCGGCTCGGCAATGGGTAGTCCCGTGCCAATGGCGGCCGCAGTTGCTTCCGGCAATAGCCAAACCTGTCGGGCGCCGGCGCGTTGCACACTATTGAAGACGGCCCGGGTCTCGACTCCGGTGATACAACCGGGCACGGCCACCAGCACGCGCGGTTTGCGCGGCCAGCCGGCGCTGTGCGACTTTCGCAGGAAGTAGCGAAGCATGGCCTCGCATTGATGGAAGTCGGTAATCACGCCGCCAGCCAGCGGTCGGACGACGGAGATCGACTCGGGCGTGCGGCCGAGCATCTGCTTGGCCATGTGTCCGACGGCACATCCGCCCGAAAGAATCCGACCGGTCCCCTGTTCGACGGCCACGATCGAGGGCTCATTGAGCACAGCGCCCTCGCCAATCACGCCGATCAGCGTGTTGGCCGTTCCCAGGTCGACGGCCAGATCGAAACTGAAGTAGTCGAACAGACGACGGAGCATCCTTGCTCACCATGGGTGGAGGCGGGTTATGAAGTCGAGCTATGCCACGACCATTCGTGGGCTTCTATAGGCCGGGCGGCGTGCAAAACGTGCGATTCCATGGCAACGGCCCGCGTGGGTGTGGAGAACTCGATCGAGGCCCTTGGCCCGCCGGAGAACTTCCATTGGTACAGGTCCATCTCGAGCCAGAGCATCACGATACCCACGATCATCGCCACCAGCGCAAGGACCAGCAGTACGGTGTAGATGTCGGCCTTGGGCTTGCGATAGGGTCCGCCCGAAGGGTTATTTGAGAGCTTGTTTGCTGGCAACGCGATCACCCTTTCGCATGGGGCTCTTCTGATACCTAGGATCGATCTTGCAGACGGCCCGATCCGGATACGTCTTGATGACCTCGATGCGGCCCACATAGCCGGCGCCGCGGACGCGAAAGACTTCCAGGGTGTGCTTCTTCAGCAGCCCGTCGTCCTCGCCGATCGACACCTCGACCAGCCCATCGCCCGTCACGGCCAGCACAATGCCTTCTACGGCCGGGGGCACCTTGGAATAGGCCGCCGGATCGTCCTTCAAACCGTGTATCCGCAACACGGCCTCGACCTTGGCACGGTCGTCGGCCAGGCGGACCTGCAGTGCTTTGAGCCGCTTCAACTCATTGACCGCCTGATGCAAGTCATCCGTAATCGCGACCACGCGATCGAAATTCGCATCGCGATCCTGTCGGGCGGCGGTGATGTTCGTCCGCAAGGTTTGCAGTTCCACGTCGAGCGCCTTCAGCCGCTCTTCGGCCCGATTGGCCAAAACGACAGCCTGTCGCTCCGAGTCTTTTAGCTTGGCCAGTTGTTGTTGCGACTGCGTGTGCTGGCGTTGCAGCACGTCGAGTTCGGTTTCCAGAGCGCTTTGGACATCTTCCCGGGATTTTTGCTCAAAAGCCAGATTCGCTTCCAGTTTGGTCTTCTGGTCGCGCAGTTCCTCGTTGCGGCTGTCGGCCTGATCGAGCCGCTGGCTTAGACCGGGATGCTGGGCATCCGGATTGTCGACGACCAATTTCCAGTTCTGGTGCGTGGCATACACGGCCACGGCAAAGCCCATGAACAGGATGCTCATCACGAAAATGAGTACCGTAAAGATCTTGCCGATGAGGTTCATTCGAGACCTCTCCTTCAATGGCCCGGCTGGGGGGCCCTTCTCAGCGTTTCTGTTCCAATAAATGCGTACCGAGTGCGTTCGACCCGGTCTGTCGCGCTAAGTCGGGAGCTGCCCCGGCACTCTGACCGATGGTCGTGACGGTTGACAGACCCGTAAACTCACCCTGTTAGTATAACTTGGCCCAAATTCCCATGTCAATCGAGAACCCGTAAACTGGCCAGTTTAGGCAAGGTTTATACGGGAATCGGCCAAAATGCAGCACTATCAGGGGGAAGGTAACTGCGTATACCCGGCATGGCCAAGAACCCCCACCAGGGCAATCAACAGGCAGGCTCCCAGGCATGTGCCGGCGAACCAGTCGCCGTGGCGGAGATACCAACTGTCGCGCACGTCGGCCCTGACTTCGGCCAGCAGCTTATCCGTATCACGCCGACGACCTTGGGCAAGGACTCGTCCGTCGGCGTCCACGTGGGCCGAGAAACCCGTGTTGGCCGCGATCAGCAGCGGCTTGCGACATTCGACCGCCCGAAACACGCCGCAGATCAGGTGCATATCCAGTTCGCTGGAACCTCGGAACCAGCCGTCGTTGGTCAGGTTGACCAGCACGTCGGGTTCGGCGCCCTCGGCCCGAAGCGCAAGGACTTGCCGGCGGATCACGTGCGGCAGCACGCTCTCGTAACAGATGTTCGGTGCAAAGCGAAGCCCCCCAACCTCGAACGCGACCGCTCGATTGCCCGCCTGGAGGCTCACAGGCAGCGGGGTCAATCCTTGCAGCCAGGGCCAGTGTTCGGCAAACGGGACGTACTCGCCGAACATTACGCGGTGGATCTTGTCGTAGTAGCCGGTCACTTCTCCCGCGTTAGTCACGAAGACGGCTGAGTTGAAGCGTTCTAGCCCTTGCGGTCCGAAATGTTGCCGGTCGACGCCCAACAGCAGTGCAGTCTTCAGATCGGCGGCCAGCTTGGCCATTTCGTTGCGAGATTGCCAGCCGGCCGCTTCCACGCGCCGGCGAAACTCTTCGTCGCTCAGGTCGGCGTACTCGTCCGGCTTCGAGAGGTCGGGGTCGAGCGTGAACAGCGGATCGCGGAACATGGTCTCGGGCCAGACGATCAGATCGAGATCCGGGTATTTGGCCACCGCCTCGCGCGACAAATTGAGGTAATGGTCGTGAATCAGGTCCCGCGTACCCGGCTCGGACTTGAGTTTTGAATCGATGGAGCCTTGAATCAGGGCCACTCGCAAGGGAGTCCCCTCGTTTTCGTGCGACATACGCATCTGCCCATAGCCTAGCGTTGCGGACACGACCAGCACGGCCGGGGCCAAGGGCCAAAGTGCGAACCGTCCCGCGTCACAACGGACCATGCGACCGAAGCAGGCGGCCGCGAACATCACCACGAAGCTGACGCCGTAGGCGCCGCAAAGATCGCTCAGTTGGATCAGTTCGATAAAGCGATACTGCGTGTGACCGAGGTTGCCCATCGTGATGCCGGTCAGCAGATGCCCTCGGGCAAGTTCCAAGCCGGCCCAGACGATCGGCGCGGCCAGGACGACCGAGATCCGCAACCGATGCACAGCCACGCGGCACAGGCCCACGAATATCGGCAAATAGAAGGCCTGGTAGAACGACAGGGCAACCCAACCTAAGCTGGTGGTCCAATGCGGCAGCCGCAGCCAGTGCAAGGCCCCCATCCAGAAGCAGAAACCGACGATCCACAGGGCCCGATAGGGTCGCCGCCCGGGCAGCTCTTCCTTGCGGATCAACAGAACCCACCACACCGGCGCTATCCAAGCCAACGGCCAAAGGTCGCACGGCGGCAACGCCAGCCACAACAGGCCCGCGCCCAGGGCCGCGTGACCGAACGTCGAGTTGTACCAGGCGTGTAGGTTAGAGTTCTTCATCGCAACCTCTGTACACGGTGCGTACATGGTCGTTGGGGGTTCAGGGTTCGGGGTTCAGGGTTCAGAATCTCGGGGCAACGTTGAATCCAAGTGCTGAACCCTCCCGCTCTGGTTGCGGCCCAACCGCGTTGGGTGGGCTAGTGAACTACCTTTCTCCCGAGAACAACAATTGCTCCTTCGGCAGTGCGATGGCGCTGATGCGGACTTCGTCGATCGCGGCCCGGGCGTCGCCGACCAGTTTGCCGTCGGCCCAACCGCGGCCTAGGGTCCAGGTGCCGGTGCTTCCGATCAGTTGGCCGTCAAATTCCGTTTCGCCTTGGCCGACGTAGCCGTTACCGTCGTTGACCAGCAGTTTTAGTTTTTTGCCATCGCAAACGGCCGCCACATGGTACCATTGGTTCGGCTCGATCGCCGGTCCGACCACGCGACGGACCGTCTTCTTGCTGTCCAGAGCGACGATTTCGATCTTTCCGTCGGCGTTCAGCGCCAATTGCAGCGGCGCCACCGGTCCGGTCTCTTGCGACCCGTCCTTGCCGACGATCACGTGGCGGCGACCCAACTCGGCCACATTCAGCGAGGCCTCGACCGTCCACTGGGCAAACTGGAACGTGTTGAGGTTGACCGCCCCGCGCACGCGGCCGTGGTCGGTGTACAGGTCGCGGGTAGTGGCCGATCCGCCGGGCGCGGCCCGGTCGTCGAGGCTGCCGAGGTTCTTTTCGCCGGTCAAAGGAATCACTTTGGCCGGCACGTCGCGGCCGAACTTCGGCGCGTTGTCCTTGGCAAAGGCATACAGGTGGTTGCTGTGGTCGGCCATGTCGCGGATGCCGATCTTCTTAGGCGAGTCGGTGACGTTGCCGACCAGTTGGCCCGGCTCGCCGCCCTCGAACCGCCAATAGGCGACCGCCGATTGCACGGCTCGGGCCGGGGCGTCGATCGATTTCGGCGGCAGGTACATCCGCCGGTTGGCTTCGGCGACCTTCTCGACGTCCATCTTGGTGATGACCCGATCGTAGGTCATCAGGCCGTTGACTTCGACCTCGACGTCGGTGGTTTGCGTGTAAATGGCGGCCGAGAGGTGCGAATCGATCATCGGCCGCATCTTCTTCAGCAGGGCCAGATAGGCGTCGGTCAGTTCGTCGGCGTTCTTGTAGCTGACATAGCCCCAGTTCTTCTTGTCCAGCAGCGTATGGCCGGGCAGCGGCAGCCCCAGCCCGCCATATTCACCCAGGATGGCCGCCCGATCGACTTGGGCCGGCGGCGCGTCGGGGCCCGGATAGCGGTGGATGTCGTGGATGTCGCCGACGGCATAATCATTGCCGCCGCTGGCCGAGTTGACCAGCCGGCTGGGGTCGTAGGCCTTCAGCCAACGGACCGTCTCTCGCGTGTCGAACTGACCCCAAGCCTCGTTGAACGGGACCCACATCACGATCGACGGGCAGTTGAAATGCGTATCGACCAGGGCCTTCAGCTCGCGGTTGTACTGTTTCGTCGATTCCTCGGAGCGGGTGATCTCGCGTCCGTCGTGCGGCCAGGGTGCGTGGTCGTCGCCGTTGGGCAGGTCCTGCCACACGATCAATCCCAACCGATCACACCAATAATACCACCGGGCCGGCTCCACCTTGACGTGCTTGCGGGCCATGTTGAAACCGAGCTTTTTGGTCATCTCGATGTCGTACTTCAACGCCTCGTCGGTCGGCGCCGTGTAGAGCCCGTCGGGCCAGAAGCCTTGGTCCAGCGGTCCGAACTGAAACACGGGCTGGCCGTTGAACATGATTCGCGTGATGCCCTGCTCGTCTTGGCCCAAGGCGATCTTCCTCATGCCGAAGTAACTCTTGACCGTGTCGACCGGCTGGCCGTCCTGAAGCAGCGTGACTTCCAAGTCGTAGAGAAACGGCGAATCGGGTGACCAAAGTTTCGGGCTCTCGAGCGTCAAGTCGAGCGGTCGGCCCGGTTTGCCCGCGGCTTCGGCCACTTGCCGACCGCGGTCGCGTGCGACGGCCTTGACCGAGAAGCTGCTGCCGGAGTAGCGACACAGGGCCGTCACTTCGAGCTTGTTGTTGTCGATGTCGGGGATCAACCGTAGGTCGACGACCGAAGCCTTCGGCACGGGCTCGAGCCAGACGGTCTGCCAGATGCCGGTGGTCGGCGTGTACCAGATTCCTTGAGGATTATTGACCTGCTTGCCGCGCGGTTGGGTGCCGGCGTCGGTCGGATCCCAGACGCTGACGATCAACTCATGCTCGGTCTTGTCGGCCAAGGCGTCGGTCACGTCGAACACGAACGGATCGTAACCGCCGCGATGCGTGCCGACCTTCTGGCCGTCGACCCAAACGGTCGCTTCCCAGTCGACGGCCCCGAAATGCAGCAGCACGCGTTGGGCGTCCCAATCCGCCGGCACACTGAACTCGCGTCGATACCAGAGCCGCTTGTCTTCACCCACGCGCTTCATCACGCCGGAGAGCGACGACTCGATCGGAAACGGTACCAGTATTTCCCCGTCGAACGACTCGGGTTGATCGTCCGCCTTGGGTCGAATGGCGTATTGCCACAAGCCGTTGAGGTTCAGCCACGCGTCGCGGACCAACTGCGGGCGAGGATACTCCGGAAGCGGATCGCCCGGGTCAACATCCTCGGCGAACCGCGACATCAACCGCCCCGGGGCCGGTTCCCACTCGGCCGCCGTGAGGCAACCGGCAGAAAGAATGAGGGTCAAGGCGAGCAGTTTGACGATCGTTTGCATGGGAGGTCTCCAATCTCGAATACTTGGCGGGCTGTATGTGCGTAAACCACGAAAAAGACCATCTTAGCGGCAGCCACGGGAATTACAACCACCCGAATCGAGTGAGCAGAGCCGGTTCTTGGGGCAAGGAGAAAGAAGAAATAGTCTCACGGTAGAGTAGAGGAGGCGCATTGCGTGATTCCGGAAAACGCGTTTATCCGTCGGGGCTAAACTGGTGGATTCTGCTTGGATTGGTCGGTTTGTTGTGTCCGTTGCCGGGGGCGGGTATGATGACGGTTTGGACAATGAAACCTTGGTAGAAGCTTACGGGAGGACTAGATGATGTGGCGACAGAATACTCCGGCTGCTGGCTGGATCGTGCTGAGTGTGTTTGCGGCATGTGTTCTGAGCGGTCAGAACGCGTTGGCTGTGAAAGATCAGGCCAAGATTACGTTGGTGCAATTGACTACACAAGGGACGGACGAAAAGCCGATCGATCGGATGCCGGCGTTCTTCGAGCAGGCGGCCCAGTTCGGATCGGATCTGATCGTGTTTCCCGAGTATGTGCTGGGGAACCTGATCACGGTCGAACACCCCGACGTGCAGAAGTTCTTTGCCCTGGCCAAGAAGCACAAGATGTACGCGATTGCCGGGATGGTCGAGAAACACCAGGGCCGGCGCTGGTCGACCACGGCCCTGGTGGTTGACCGCTCGGGCAACCTGCTGGGGCGGTATTACAAATGCCATCCGGCTTCCGGCCCGCCGCCGCATTGGTGGCCGCCTATCAACGGACACGACGCGGAAGCCCGGGGGCTGTTGGGTAACCAGTTCAAAGTGTTCCATCTCGACTTCGGCCCGATCGGCATCTTGCAGTGCTACGACGGCTACTTTCCCGAGGCCTGGGGCTGCACGTCGTTCAACGGGGCCGAAGTGATCCTCTGGATCAACGGTCGGGCCGGTATGATCGAGGACTCGCATTGCATCTTCGCCTCGCAGGCCTACGGGTGCGTGGTAGGGGCGAACATCACCGACGGCAAGAATACCGGGTTTGCCGGCTCCTGCGTTCGGGCCGCCGGCCAACCGGAAGAGGCCCGCTTGTTTCCGCGGATCAAGCAGCCGGGCGATGCGTGCGTGCACGCCATGATCGACCTGAAGCAACTCCGCTGGCACCGCAAACATCTACGCACAATGCACCAACGTAGGCCGGAACTTTACGGCCGGCTGACCGAGGATGTGAAGATCTGGCAGGACTATCCCGACGTTCCTTGGGACTTCCCCGAGTGCGAAAAGTTGACCAACAAGGCCCAGTTGGAGCTGGACGAGTAGCAGCGGCCCTGTTTTTCGTGGTTTGCATTGGCGTGGAATCAGTTCTGGCCAAGAAAGCAGAAGAATTGAACTTAGGCCAGTCGGTTCGCTGGTGAGCCAGGACAGGGAAGAGGATCTCACGCAAAGGCGCAAAGACGCAGAGAAAATGTTTTTGTCTTGACTGTCAGGAATGAATCATGATCGAGTATTCAAAAGAGGAGATCACCGTCGTTCTTGAGTACAACGTCCATGTACGAGGTAACAAAGCCTCTGTATGGATTGCGCCAGGATACTATGACGACAGCAACGATGAGTGTCCAACATTTGACGAGTTGGACAATTCAATCAATGTTATCGGCCCTGTTAAACTGGACATGGCTCAACATGTTTATGATTCGTTAATCAAAGTGTTTTCGCTTTGCGGATTCAGAGTGAGTAGTCTTACGACAGCGGACGACTAACGAATCAATGGGACAGATGGAGAATTGGCGGCAAGACCGAGATCGATCCCGTCTATTTCCTCCTATTGACGCCGAGGTGCCACACCAGGGCATCGAGTGCAGCACTTGGCTTCTCTTCTTAGCGTCTTTGCGCCTTTGCGCCTTTGCGTGAGACCTTCTACCGCTACGGACTCGCTTTGCGTGCTACCGGGCGATCTCGATCCATTTCAGACCTAGGTCGACGCCTTGGCCGTCGCGAGTCTTACGGCAATGGACGGCGATCGAGTTGTTTCCCTCGCGGAACAGGGACCTCTGCTGATCGCTCAGCGCAAGTTCTTCATAGCCGAAAAGGGCGCCGCTCGCTTGCAACAGGAGCTTGCCGTTGACGTGGATCTCGATATCTCCGTCGTGCCAGCGGCGCAGGATCAGCCCGGACGGCTCCTGGGGCAACTGGATGGTACTGCGGAGCCATAG
>CAYYOX010000032.1:18013-20162 GCA_964473065.1 uncultured Planctomycetaceae bacterium
GAGTCGCCCAGCGTGTGTGGATTTCGACGGCCGGACTGGCTCCATGACCGAACCCGCCGCGACCACCCCGCCACGACGAATGGTCGAACTCCGGCTCGGTCCAGTCGTCCGTCGGCCGCTTGGTCGAGAAACGCCATGCGTGTCCGCCCTGTTCGCCGGTCTGCATCGCCTTGACCATGCCGACGCGATCGATCAACCGATGGACCATCGCCGAATGGTCGGAGACCCAACCGACCGGCTGCATCATGTCGCGGGCCGTTTGGATGATCAAAGTCGGATCAACCACATAGCGTCCCAACCGCGGTCCGTAGATCGAGAGGCCCTGCTGTGGATCAACCGTGCGAAACACCAACGGCACGACCGTCTTGTCGCGTAGCGTTTCCCGCAGAGTGACTTGTCGGGTGAGGTCCACCTTCTTGCGGATCAATTGCCCGTAACTACCGCGTTGAAACTGGGCGAAATGCGATAGCACTCCGGCAGCGTCGGCCGGATCGTCCTGCAAGTCGACCTCGAACAGTTCAAAATCCGCCAGCCGAACGCTCAATCGGCCGGGGTGTTTGCGTGCTTGGGTCTGCGGATAGTCCAACGGTCGGCGGACGGCCGGCCAATCCAACCGCTGATGGTCGGCCTTGGTGGCAACCTCCATCATCAACGCCACCTTCGTCGGCAACGCCAAGCGAACGAACTCCGGCAAAGCCAGATGGTATTCTACTTCACACTGGCCGGTAGCAAAGTACTTCCCCCGACGCTCAATCCAGTCCCAACTCGTATAATCGGTTTTCAGTTCAGCGAAATCTTCCGGCTCGAATCGCACAGCGACCAGCCGCGGTGCAAGCACTTCGACTCGCGGGGCCAGTTCCTCGGCCCTCGGCTGATCAGTATCGGCAGTCGTCATGGAGCGCACGATCAGGTTCATGAAATTCGCGGCGATCCGTTGCCCGTCGGCGTCGATCAGTTCCAGCACCAACGCCCCGACGAACGGTCGCCCCGCCGGTACGCGAATCTGCAATTGCTCCAAGAAAGTCACCCGATACGGCTCCCAAGGCACGACGACCGACTCGACATCGGTCGTCACCAGGCGTCCCCGGTCGTTGACGCCTTCGAGGTGCCACTCCAACGTGGGCTGTCGCGTGCGGCGGGAGAAATGGCTCACGAATACGGGCACGGTGAACTGCTCACCCGGCTCGGCCTCGAATGCCGGCGCCGCGTCGAAGCCCACGAAGTCGGCGCCCTGCAAGTCGGCCACGGTCATCTCGGGTACGAAGGCGTCGTAGCCGAACTCTTTGGGCGAGCGGTCGTAGTTCAGCAACCCGTTGTGCTCCCATTCGATGTCCGTCAGCTCGGTATAGACGTAGCCCTGGATCGGCTCGTGGCGACGCAGTTGGGTGGTCAGGTAGCGGAATCCCCAGGAGACATCGCGATCGCCGCCCCGGGCCGAAACCGCGCCATATTCCGAATTGATCAAGGGGGCAGTGCCCTGCTTGCGGCCGGGAACATAATTCAGCGGCGAGCCGGGACGCGTGTTGCGCACCACGCCTTCGATATGCCGTCGGGCTTGCCGGTATTCGTCGATGTAGAAATGCCACGAGTTCAAATCGGTCCGCACGTGGTCGTTCAGGCAGGGCGAGTTGTCTTCGACCAGCCGCGAGGGATCCAACCCTTCCTTCACCGCCAAAAACATGCGTTCTACCCACTGCTGCGTGTCGCGGTCGTCCTTGAACTTCCGCCCGCCTAGGCCCCAGCTTTCGTTGAACAGGCACCAGGCAATGATCGACGGGTGGTTCCGATCGCGTCGGATCGTCGCCCGCATGGTCTGCTCCCAGGCCGCCCGTGCCCGAGCCGTCTGCCGGGACGTCGACGGCATGTCCTCCATGATCAGGATCCCGATCCGGTCGGCCCAGTAGAGCCGCCGCGGCTCCTCGGCCTTGATGTGAATCCGCAGAAAGTTCAAGCCCAGCGATCGGGCCAACTCCATGTCGCGACGCATGAACCGGTCGTCCGGCGCCGTGTAGATCCCTTCCGGGTTGAACGATTGATCCAACGCGCCGCGCAAGTAGATCGGCTTGCCGTTGAGCAGTATCACCTCGTGCGGCAACTCGCCAAACGTGCCTCGCTCGATCGTTCGCAAACCGAAATAGGTCGAGACGCT
>CAYYOX010000032.1:20262-22283 GCA_964473065.1 uncultured Planctomycetaceae bacterium
CTGACCGGCGTGTACCAACGCCCGCCCTGCTTGCCGTGCGGCAACTCGAAATCGGTTGCGTCGGACGCCCGCACCACAAGCGTCGCCTGCTGGCCCGGCTCGACCGCGTCGGTGATGTCCAGCGCGAACGGCGTGTAACCGCCCTCGTGCCGACCGACTTCCCGGCCGTTGACCCAAACCCGAGCTTCCCAATCGACGGCCCCGAAACAGAGCCATATCCGCTTGCCGCCGAACGACTCGGGCACGGTCACGGTCCGTCGATACCAGCCGACCTGCTGAGGGCTGGTAACCGCGATGCCCGAGAGCTTGCTCTCCCAGCAAAAGGGCACGGTAATCTGCAGGTCGAACGGCCCAGCGTCTTGCTGCCAGTTCTCTTCAATCCCCTTGCCCTCGGAATCAAAACAGAACTGCCAAGGCCCGTTCAGGTTGAGCCAGTCGGCGCGTTGGAAATCGGGCCGCGGATGCTCGGCGCGGGGAATCTCCTCGCCCATCGACAGCGAGACCATCAACAGGCCGATCATCAAGCTCAGAATGCAAGAAACCCACTTCCCAGGAGTTCGCACTTTACTACTAACCTCAAACATCGCTAAGTCTTTGACAAAGTTATCAAGCGGCAGCAGCGCTATGTGCCCGCAGTAGAAGATCTTAGGTCAACCCTTTTTCTTTCTTTGCTTGCTGATAGCCCGAAAGAAACCGGCCCCATATTACGCTATCTAAATGTACGACAGCCACGCAGCAAATGGCCTCCGGTCGTGCAACTACCTATCGACATCGGCCAGTCACACCGCTACATCCGGCATCCTCGGCAAAACCAGCATGAGGAGATTAAAGGGGAGATGGCCAGGACAACAACTTCTTCTCTGCGTCTTTGCGCCTTTGCGTGAGATCCTCTTCCCTGTTTTGGCTCACCAACGAACCGACTGGCCCAAGTTCAACTCTTCCGCTCCCTGCAACGCCAGCCGGGCGGCCACCGCGTCTTGCACGGCTACTCCCACCGCTTTGAACAGCGTGATCTCGTCGTCGCTGTTGCGGCCCGGGTGCTGGCCGAGTAGCAATTCTCCTAGCTCGGCCCGGATGTGGTCTTCGTCGATCAGGCCTTGTTGGATCGGTTGGATCAGGTCGCCCGTCTCGTCCAGGGCATCGTGGCGGCTGTCGACGAACAGCCGGCAGCGGACGACCGTCTCGGGGGGGAGCTCTTGCACGTGCGGTTGATAGGACCCGACGGCGTTGATGTGTACGCCCGGCTTTAGATGGGCGTCGTCGAAGACGGGCGTGTGCGACGTGGTGGCCGTGCAGATGATGTCGGCCTCGGCGACGGCCTGCTCGGCCGTGTCGGCGCGACGCACGTCTTGCGGGATCGGCCCGTTGCCGGCTGTCGCTTCGATGAACGCGTCGGCCGCCTTGGCCAACGGGTCGAAGACCCAAACGGTCTCGATCGGGCGGACCGTGCAGATCGCTTCGAGTTGGGTTCTCGCTTGTACGCCGGCGCCGAAGATGGCGGCCGTGCGACTCTCTTTTCGGGCCAACAGGTCGGTGCCCGCGCCGGAAGCGGCGCCGGTGCGGATGGCCGTCAAGGTGGCGCCTTCCAGCAGGGCCATCGGCCGACCGGTCTGCGGATCGAACGCCATCACAGCCGCCTGGATCCGGGCCAGCCCCTTTTCCGCATTCCGGTCGAACAGTGAGACAACCTTCACGGCCAGCGATTCGCCTTGCCCGTCGTTTACCAGTGCGGACATAATCAGGCTCACGCCCTGGTGGGCTTCGACCGAAAGGTGGGTGCGAAGCGGCATCTCCACATTGCCTTGCGACAGGGCGGCAAACGCCAGTTTCATCCCCTCGATGGCCACCGACATCGGCAGTGCCCGGCGAACGTCTTCGGCGTTAAGAATAAGCATGGTCGTGGGTCCTCGATTAAATGTAGCGTGCCACTGGTGGCTTGCCCACCAGTGCGCTGATAGCTCGGTGCCACTCTACGCCGTTAACTGACAAGGCGGAGAAATTGCTATAAACATAGGCTGGAC
>CAYYOX010000033.1:0-21407 GCA_964473065.1 uncultured Planctomycetaceae bacterium
TCGGCGTCTTTCAGGCCGCCCCGGGCGACACCGACGGCAACCGCAAGGTCGAAGGGCAGGACATCCTCAACATCCTCCAAGCCGGGCTGTTCGGCGACGGCGTGACGACCGAGGCCAATTGGGGTAACGGGGACTTCAACGCCGATGGCAAGATCTCCGGCGAGGATATTCTCGCCCTGTTGGGTACCGGACTGTTCGGCGACGGAACCTACCCGGACAACCTCTTGGGCGCCGCCGCTGCGGCCGACGTGAAACTGGTCGTCACCCAAGAAGGTCTGGTGATTGACACCGACGGCGCCACGGTAACCGGCTTTGTGCTCAGTTCCAAGTCCGGCATCCTCACGGGTGACAACGCTGAGAATCTGGGCCTGTTCCAAGAGGACACCGACGCGGAAATCAGCGGCACGTTCGCCATGCAGCTCAACGGCGAGTACGCGCTGGGTGATGTCATCGGTCAGACCGATGTCGATCTGGCCGACGATCTGACGCTCAGTTACACCATTGCCGGGGCGCCGGGTGTGTTCACGGCCAGCGTCGTCGTGCCCGAGCCGACGACGATCGTCATGGCGCTGGGCGGCCTGCTGGGTCTGCTGATCTGGCGACGTAGAAGATAGAAACTCAGGTTGCCCTCGCACAAGCCTATGGGTTGCAACCCATGGGCTTACCGTGAGGTTGTTACGCAACGCCCGTCATGTTTCAGTAAAGATCGCATCCACTCGCACGGGGGGTGCCGCGGAATAGTTGACAAACCATATAGTTATGGTACAATAAGCACTTGACTGGCGGGCTGAGTAGCCTTGCCCCGCTACGTTGTTTTGGCCGAAAGGTCCCGTTTTAATTAACTGCAAATCCTTTCTTCTCTAAGACGAGGCAGCGCAAATACCGGGCGTGTGGGTCGTCGGTTGCCATGGCAGCCACGATTACGATTGAGCTTCCGGGCCTTCTTTTGCTGCCAAAGTTCCCGCGACCATCTGCGCCAGGTTGAATCTTCTGTTCCGTGCGACACTGCGAACAGATTCATCGATGTCCTGTATTGATCATCAATCCATGGTTTTCGTTTTTTGATTCACAAAGGAGGCGTATAAGAAGAAAGACTCGGCCGTGTAGCCGAGCGAGATCTGTGACAACTTGGTTTAGCCCTATAGCTCTGTAAGACAAGATTGGTTCTTCGTCAGAATAACAGGCGGGGCGAAAGAAACTTTGGAGGTAAATAAAATGAGAGTAGCGAATTTGATTATCGTGGCCATGGTCGTGGCCCTGTTGATGCCCGCCGCGGCGAGTGCCGATCTGTTGCAGTCCCCGATCGATGGAACGGGTATCGAGATTGCCACACTTCCCAACGCGGACAACGAAGGTTGGGGCGAGGGTGGCGGAGGAAATAATCTGGTGGATAACATCAGCTTCAGCGGGCCCGCCGCCGAGTTGAGCATTTGGGGTTATTCGCTAACCGACAATACCGGCGGGGAGATTGAATACCGGATGTTCAAGGACATGGGCGGTGGCAACTATCAGATGTTTTTTGGGGGGTTCGCGCTTACCGGCAATGGGACTTTGGGCGTCACGCCAACCGCGCTGCTGGGACCCAATGGCGAGACGGTCAATAAGTACACCATGACCTTGGGCGACTACGATATTTCCGATCTGGCGTACATCAACCTCGAAGGAATTGACTATAACGGCGACAACATGGGTATTCTCACGTCAAGTGATGGAGACGGCCTGCACTACCAGGGCTCAGAAAACCTGTCGCTCTGGGGTTGGGGCCAAATAGGGGACGGTGTAAGTGGTGACTTCGCCTTGGAGATCATTAGCGTTCCCGAACCGTCGACATTCGCGCTTCTGCTGGCGGCCTTCGCTGGCCTGGCTCTGCTGAGAAAGCGGAAGTAAGCGGCACTGAAGACCGTAATCCAAAACGAGCCGGAGGCCCGATCACGTCGGACCGCCGGCTCTTTCTATGCGTGCAGCGAGTGTCAGCCACAGATGAAACGCGGATTGAACATGGACCGACTTCTTGTTATCCGTGTTGAATCCCTGGCCCCTTTGTTTCGTGTCAGCGGGGCCGATTGACATGCGTATGGCTGACGGTTAGATTGGTGGGGACGCGAGAACGTTCTTTACCGAGGGTGAAGACATTGACTGTATTTCGTGAAACCTAATAGAAGGACAATCGCACAATGAAACCAAAGACTACTGCCGAGTCCGGCCAGTCGCACCCGGTATCCAGGCGGGGTTTCCTCGCTGCCGGCGTTGCCGTGCCGACCATTGTCCCCCGCTTCGTTGTCGGAGCGACCGAGGATCAGGCCCCTAGCGAGAAGCTCCGCATCGCCGCCGTTGGCATCGGCGGAATGGGCGCTGCCTATCTGCATGGTTGCCGCAAGGAAGAGATCGTCGCCCTGTGCGACCTCGATCACAAGTACGCAGATAAAACCTTTAGGCGCTTCTCCCGGGCAAGTCGCTACCATGACTATCGCGAGATGTTCGACAAGGAAGCGGACAACATCGACGCCGTCATCGTCGCCACTCCCGACCACACACATGCGGTCATACTGATGCAGGCCCTGGCTCTTGACAAGCATGTCTATTGCGCCAAGCCGGTCACGCACACGATTGGCGAGGCAAGGAAGATCCGCAAGGCGTTCAGTGAGGCCCCGCACCTGATCACCAAAACAAGCGCCCAGTTTTGCGGCACAAGCAAGTCGCGAAGTTCGACGGAACTCCTGCAAACGGGCGTGCTTGGCCCGATCAAGGAAGTGCACATCTTTCACGGCAAGCAACCGATGTATCCCTGCTCGATGGCCAGGCCGACCGAGACGCAAACGCCGCCGCCGGGCATGGATTGGGATCTGTGGATTGGCCCTGCGCCGTTGCGTCCCTTTCACAGGGCCTATCATCCGTTCGCCTGGCGATCCTGGTGGGATTTCGGGGCGGGGGCCGTCGGCGATATCGCCATTCACACCATCCACATGTTCTTCAAGGAGCTTAAGCTCGAAGCGCCGACGGCCGTGTACGGTTCCCACTCCATCCACCGCGAGGGTTTCAAAATCGTCGACACGTCCGAATGCCAGAACGACGCCAACGTGGTCACGTGGCAGTATCCCGAGCGTGGCGACCTGCCCCCGCTGGACGTCCACTGGTACGACGGCGGCATCCGTCCGCATCGGCCGCGCGAACTGGACAACGACGTCCCTCTTCCGGTCAACGGCGTGCTGTTCGTCGGCGAGAACGGCAAGTTGATCGTCGACTACTTCGGCGGCAACTCCTACAAGAACGAGCGCGGACTGCCCGGCGGGCTGCTGCTGCCGGAAAACAAGTTCAAAGACTTCCAGCAGCCCGAGGAAAGCATGTACCGCTGCGACGACCACTACGAAGAATGGACCCGCGGCTGCAAGACCGGCACGAAGACCGTCTGCCCGATCGAATACGGTTGTGAGATGACGGAGATAGGGCTGCTCGCCGCACTGGCCCTGCAATCGAAAGGCGTCCTCGAGTGGGACGCCCAAGCCATGCAAATCACCAACAACCCGGATGCCAACGCGTTGGTCGATCCGCCATACCGAGAAGGATGGACGCTGTAGGAATCTGTAGGGAAATGACGAAGCACGAATGACGAATGACGAAGGGAGAACTCGGGTGAACAACGCAATTCGTCTGATTGTCTTGGCGGCGGTGGCTATCGGCTGTCCGAGAGCGGCCAAACCGGAATCGGCGAGTCGTCCTAACATCTTGTTCTGCATTTCGGACGACCAGAGCTGGATGCATACGTCGATCGGGGGCGATCCGGCGATCGCGACGCCCCATTTCGACCGCGTCGCCCGGGAGGGGCTGCTGCTGAGCAACGCCTTCACCTCGTGTCCATCCTGCGCGCCGTCCCGCGCCTCGGTGCTCACGGGCCAGGACTTCTGGCGTTTGGAGGAGGGCGGGTTGCTGTTTGGGCGTCTGGCCAAGAAGTTTCCCATCTACACCGATCTGCTAAGACGGGCAGGCTACCAAGTCGGCATGACCGGGAAAGGCTATGTGCCGGCGAAACACGACCTTCCCGGCGTGTGGAAACAGCCCTGCGGACAGCGTTGGGACAAGCTCACCGAGGAGAAACCGCCCAAAGGCGTGGCGAACGTTGACTATGCGGCCGGCTTCGAGCGGTTCATGGCGGCACGCGATAAGTCAAAACCGTTCTGCTTCTGGTTCGGCTGCTGGGAACCCCATCGCTCCTACGGCTACGGCAACGGGGCGAAGTTCGGGATCGACCTGGAGGCCGTCAAGGTGCCGCCGTTTCTGCCGGACGTCGACAAGGTGCGTAACGACGTGGCTGACTACCTCTTCGAAGTCCAGTGGTTCGACAACCATCTGGGGCGGATGCTCCAAACGCTCGAAGCCCAGGGTGAGTTGGATAACACGCTGATCATCGTGACCTCAGACAACGGGATGCCCTTCCCGCGAGCCAAAGCCACCGCTTACAACTACGGCGTACACATGCCGCTGGCCATCCGCTGGGGCAAGGGTATCGCCAAGCCCGGACGTCGCATCGACGACATCGTCAACCATATCGACTTCGCTCCGACCATCCTCGAAGCGGCCGGGCTGCCTGTCCCGCGCCAGATGACCGGCCGCAGCCTGCGGAACATCTTTGCGTCAAACAAGCAGGGAAGGGTCGATGCGGCACGCACTGTGACGGTCACGGGACTGGAACGCCACGTCTGGGCGCGCCCGCAGGGCAAGACATTTCCACGCCGCGCCGTGCATACCAAGGACTTCGTCTACATCCGCAACTACGCACCCGACCGCTGGCCCATGGGAGGCCCGGAATTCACGGCCTCGCACCAGGGCGTGTTCGGCGATATCGATGCCGGTCCGACCAAGACCTACATGATGCAGCACCGCAATGACCCGGCCGTGGGCGACCTGTTTGCCATGTCCTTCCACAAACTGCCCGCCGAAGAGCTGTACGCCATTGATGTCGATCCGGCTCAGATGAGCAATTTGGCGGACCGGCCGCAATACAAAGAGACCAAGGACAGGCTCCGCACACTGATGGAAGACTATCAGACGAAGACCAAAGACCCGCGAGTCGAGGGCGAGTCGCCCTGGGACGACTATCCGTTCTACAACGGCAAGAAGTACTTGCGCGGCAAGTACCTTGAAGAGGTGCAGGCACTCGACAGAAAGTGAAGGGCCAGTTGCTTTGGGACGCCGGCGAATACGTAGCGTGGCAAAGCCGCAATCAAATCAGATAGCGGGACAGGAGACCACCGACCCCATGCGTGAGACTGCACACACTTGGCACAGAGCCGCTCTCGTGGCGACCATTCTCTGTATGGGAATCGTCGCCGCTTTAACCGCCCGGGCCGAGGACGCCAAAGACGGGGCTGCTTCCATGCGGCTTTGGTATCGCCAGCCGGCCAAGAACTGGAACGAGGCGCTGCCGGTGGGTAATGGCCGTCTCGGCGCCATGGTCTTTGGACGAGTAGACAACGAGTCGATACAGTTCAACGAGGAGACCCTTTGGGACGGCTATCCACGCGACCGGGCCAACCCGAAAGCCCTGGCAGGCAAGACCATGATGGGTATCCCGCCAAGGATAAACTCCTATCAGTCTTTTGGCACGCTGGTGATCAAAACCCCGCCCTTCAACGGTGAAGTCTCCGATTACCGGCGCGATCTTGACCTGAGCACGGGCATTGCGTCGGTAAACTACAATCGCGGCGGCATTCGATACGCCCGCAAAGTGCTCGTTTCTCCCACCCATCAGGTCATCGCCCTGCGGATTTCCACCAATGTGCCGCGGATACTCAAGCTCCGCATTGCGATGCAGCGGCAGCAGGATGCCCAATGCGATGTGCTGGACAACGACACGCTGTTGCTTTACGGACAGATCCAGCGAGAACATCACCTCACGGGCGAAAACGTCGGCATGAAGTTCGCCGCGATGCTCGACGTTCGCCCCAACGGCGGCACGGTGCGCAGCGAGCATGGCGAGTTGGTCGTCTACGGCGCAGAGTCGGTTGACCTGCTGCTGGCCGCGCATACTAACTACCGAGGCGGCGACCCGCGTGCGGCATGTCGCCAAACCCTGGACGCGGCGCCCGACTTCCAAACGCTCGAAAGCGAGGCCACTGCCTGTGACACCCTACCGAACGACGAACCTCTGAACGCCGTCAAGAAGGGCGCTTCTCGCGCGGGAGGGTTGCGAGGTGGATGTTTGCCGGCAAGATGGGTCGGTGGAGCAAGGGGTCTTGCACGCTGGCGTCGCCGACGGTCAGACGAAGGACAAGGGGCACGTGGTCACGTTTCCCGTCAGGCAGGGGCAAGATTACACACTCTGCCCGCGCTACGGTGACAACTCCAGGCAGGCAGGCTTCATGAGAGAACGAGATACTCCATGACCATCACGAGAATGACTTTTCATTGTGCGATAATCCTATTGACGGCAGCCGTCGCCCTGTGGACGATCCCGGCTGCGGCCAGTGGTTTCGATATGCCGCAGCGACTTTGGTACGACGAACCGGCCGCCCAGTGGGGACAAGCCCTGCCTATCGGCAACGGCCGCCTCGGCGCCATGGTTTTCGGCGGCGTCGACAAGGAACATCTGCAACTTAACGAGGATACGCTGTGGTCCGGCGGGCCTCATTGTTACGACAATCCGGACGCCCTGAACCATCTGCCGAAGATCCGCAAGCTGTTGTCGCAAGGAAACATTGAGGAGGCGGAGCAGCTCGGGTGGAAGTTGATGGGACAACCGATAAACCAGCAAGCCTTCATGCCGCTGGGTGACCTCTACCTCACGTTTCACCACGAAAGCGAACCGGCCGACTACGTTCGCTCGCTCGACTTGATCAACGGCCTGGTCTCGGTCCGCTACCGCATTGGCGAGGTTACTTTTCAGCGGCAGTACCTGGCGTCGCATCCCCACCAGGTCATCGCCATCTGTCTCACCAGCGACCACAAAGGAACGATCTCGTTCGATCTTTCCGTCGATACGCTTCACAAGCATGAGACTTATGTGCAAGATACGGGCATTCTCGGATTCAAGGGACAGCTTGGCGATTACGAAGGGGCTCAATGGACGGCCGTTTGGCGAGACGAGGGCGTTGCTTTCGAAGGGCGTGCTCGCGTCGTTCCGGTGGGCGGAAGCCTCTCCTCCCAAGACGGCGTCATCTCGGTGCGCAAGGCGGACGCCGCGACCGTCTTCTTCGCCGCCGCAACCAGCTTCGTAAACTACCAAGACATTTCGGCGCAGCCCGCCAAACGCATCGACGCTTGTTTGGAACAACTGGGTAACACCTCCTTCGCCGCCGTCAGGGAAGCGCACGTAGCCGACTTCTCGTCCAAGATGAAACGGGTCCGTTTCTCGCTGGGTGGCGACGGCAGCGACACACGTCCCACGGATCGGCGTCTGGCGCTGGTCAAGAAAGGCGAGCGCGACCCGCATCTGATTGGGCTCATCTTTCAATATAGCCGCTATCTCCTGCTGGCAAGTTCGCGCCCCGGTACGCAGCCCGCCGGTCTGCAAGGCATCTGGAACCCGCTGCTGCAACCGCCTTGGGGTGCGAAATACACGATCAACATCAACACCCAGATGAACTACTGGCAGGCTGACCTGGCCAATCTGTCCGAGTGTCAGGAACCGCTCTTCGATCTAATCCGCGACATCTCGAAGACCGGCGCCGCTACCGCAAGAACGCACTACGGATGCGGCGGTTGGATGATGCACCACAACACGGACATCTGGCGCGGCACGGCGCCCGTCGACTTACCCAGCCCCGGCCTATGGCCCACCGGCGGAAGTTGGATCGCTCTGCATCTTTGGGAACATTACCTGTTCAGCCAAGACCGCGCCTTTCTGCGCAAGGCCTATCCGGTCCTGCGGGGTTCGGCCGAGTTCTTTACTGAATTTCTTACCGAGAACAAGGACGGATACCTGGTGACCTCGCCATCCACGTCGCCGGAACATCGCGTAACCAATGGCCGGGCCACGGGATTCGGCGGCTTTGGCGTAGTCAGTGCTCCGACGATGGATATGGAGATCATTCGCGACCTGTTCGACGCTTGTGTGAAGTCCGGCGAGATTCTCGGGATCGACGAGGATTTCAGTGCACAACTTACCGAGATGCGAAAACGGCTAGCACCGCTTAAGGTGGGCCGATATGGCCAACTTCAGGAATGGTACGACGACTGGGACAACCCCGAAAGCAGACACGGCCACGTCTCGCACCTTTACGGCCTGTACCCCAGCAGCCAGATCAACGCGTGGCATACGCCCGACCTCTTCACGGCTGCCAAGGTGAGCCTTGCCGAGCGCACGTCGCGTTGGGGAGGCGGCTGGCCCGGTGCATGGAAGGCCTGTCTTTGGGCACGCTGCGGCGATGGAGAGATGGCCGGCAACTTGGTCGAGAAAGGACACACAGCCCGGCTGGCGGACAATCTGCTGAACATAGGCGGCCGGTTCCAGATCGACGCCAACCTTGGCATCTCGGCCGCCATCGCGGAAATGCTTCTCCAGAGTCACTGCCGGCGGATTCAACTCCTACCTGCGTTGCCGCCGAAATGGAGCGAAGGAAGCGTTGAAGGCCTTCGCGGGCGAGGCGGCTTTGAAATTGGCATGACGTGGCAAGACGCCCGACTTCAATCGGCAAGCATCAAGTCGCTCCAAGGGCAGCCCTGTCGCATCGTGTTGCCCGCTGGGTTGCACGTCACGTGCGATGGAAAAGACGTCCCGGTTAGCGTGGATTCCGAAGGCTTGGTTGAATTCAAGACTTCCCCCGGTAAGATCTATAAGCTTCAGGGCAGACAAAGTGAGAACCATGACACCGACAATTAGTCCGCACTGACTTACGCCAAAGAAGAAAGATCCCCATGGAACGAACCGATCGGCGAACCTTTATTGCTAAAACCTCGGCAACAATGGCCGGCGCGTTGGGCGTGCCGTATACGATCCCGGCCTCGGCTTTCGGGGCCGATGGCACAGTTGCGCCTAGTAACCGCATCACCTTGGGCTTCGTCGGCGTGGGACTCCACGGTCTTGGCCGCAACGTGCGAGGCATGATGGCACAGCCCGACACGCAAGTTCTCGCCGTGTGCGATGTCGACCAGAACCACCGCGACTTCGCCCGGAATTTGGTCAACGACACCTATGGCACGAAAGATTGCGCCGCCTACAACGACTTCCGCGACCTGATTGCCCGCGACGACATCGACGCCGTAGTGGTTTCCACCCCGGACCACTGGCACGTCTTGCCCTCGATAGCCGCCGCCAAGGCCGGAAAAGACGTGCTCTGCGAGAAACCCGTGTCGCTGACCGTGCAAGAAGGCCGCGTGCTCAGCGACACCATGCGCCGCTACGGACGCATTTTCCAAACGGCCACGCCCAACCGCGCCAACCAAAGCAGCCTCTACGCCTGCGAACTCGTTCGCAACGGACGCCTCGGCACGCTCCAAACCATCTACGCGTTCCTTCCCGGCGGGCACGACTACCGCCGCATGTTCAGCCACGGCCATCTCGGCCAAGTTCGGCCGGCGCCGAAGATTCACCCGCCCGAACCGGTCCCCCAAGGTTTCGACTACGACATGTGGCTGGGTCCGGCTCCCGAAGCGCCGTACACGCCGGGTCGTTGTCACTGGAACTACCGCTGGATCCTCGATTACTCCGGAGGCCAACTCACCGACCGTGGCGCCCACGTCCTTGGCATGGCCCAACTCGCCAACGCGACCGAGTTCGGCGGCCCGGTGAGCGTCGAGGGTCGCGGCCTGTTTCCTGCAGACGGACTTTACAATACGGCAACCGAGTGGGAGATCACCTACGAATATGCCAACGGTGTGAAGATGATCTGCATGAACGGAGCATCCGGATTCCGCTTCGAAGGAACCGACGGATGGCTCTCCAGCACGTACGGAGTCCTCGAATGCAGTTCGCCGGAAATCCTCAACAGCGGGCTAGGACCCGACGACATTCACCTGCGAACATGCCGTCAAGGAGAACTCCGCGACTTCCTGAATTGCGTGAAGAACCGCCAGCAACCCTATGCGCCGGCCGAAGTCGGGCATCGCACGGCCAGCGTATGCCATCTCGGAAACATCGCGATGCTCCTCGGCCGCAAGCTGCAATGGGATCCGGCCGGCGAGCAATTCATCAACGACGACAGGGCCAACGCCATGCTATGGCGCCCCATGCGGGGACCCTGGCACCTGTAGTGCCGGAACAAACAGAACCAATCAACCAGAGGGAGTTCCAGCTATGTCATCTAACCTTAAACTGCTGATCAGCACTGCCGTTATGCTTACGCTCACTCAAGCGATCTGCCGGGCCGAAGAGCCCAAGAAACCGCTTGGCGGTAATAACCTCGATGCGTTTCGCCAGCCACTGGGTCACTGGCAGATGGTCGGCAGCGTTGCCGCAGACCGCAATAACGCGCGCGATTTGGCGACCGAACCCGGAAAGGGCGTTGCCACAAACGCCCGCAAAGGCAAGACCAGCCACCTGGTTACCAAAGACGAATTCGGCGACGTGCAGCTTCACGTCGAGTTCATGGTTCCTCGGGCTTCCAACTCCGGCGTCTACGTTCATGGGCGATACGAGATCCAGATCATCAACAGTTGGGGTCGAGAGCCTTCGCGTCACGATTGTGGCGCCATCTACGAACGCTGGAGCGGCGATTTCAAGACGGGCCACGGCTATGAAGGCCGCCCGCCGCGTGTGAACGCATCACGCAAACCGGGCGACTGGCAGGCCTACGACATCACGTTCCGTGCACCTCGCTTCGATGAAAACGGCAAGAAGATTGCCAACGCCCGGTTCGTGAAAGTGGTTCACAACGGCACCGTGATCCACGAGAACGAAGAACTTTCCGGCCCCACCCGCGAAGCGCCCTTCGAAGACGAACAACCCACAGGCCCCCTGGTGCTTCAAGGCGATCACGGAATCATTGCGTATCGAAACGTCACCCTCACGCCACTCAATTCCACCGAAGAATAGGGACACTCCGACTCGCTTGCCGGGGATTCGCACTGCAAAGGGACAAGAAGAATGCCACACCGCCAAATACTCGTAGCCGTTATCCTCGGGGCCTTGCCGGCCATGATCACTCCGCTCAGCGGCGCTGAACCGGGAACGGCCCTGTTGCGCAACGACATGTCGCCGTGGCGCGAGCCCCTTGGCGAATGGCGACTGGTCGGCGAGGCATCAATGGACCCCGACAACACGCGATCCTTCAATACCGTGCCGGGACGGACCCTCGTCATCAACGGATCGGGACAAACTAGCCATCTCTTTACGAAAGGGGAGTATGGCGACATTGAAGCCCATATCGAATTCATGATCCCGCAGGGCTCCAATTCCGGCATCTACTTCCAAGGGCGATACGAAATCCAGATCGTCGACAGCTTCGGCGCCAAGAAGCCCCACTATGGACTCTGCGGCGGCATCTACCAGCGTTGGCGCGTGGTGGACGGAAAGGGCGAAGGCTTCGAAGGCTATGCACCGAAGGTCAACGCAGCTCGCCGGCGGGGTGAGTGGCAGGCGTTCGACGTCATCTTCCGCGCACCGCGGTTCGATGAGCAAGGAAACAAAATCGCCAACGCCCAGTTCGAGAAAGTCGTGCACAACGGCATCCTGATTCACGAAAACCGAGAAGTGAGCGGCCCCACACGGGTAAGTGCCTACAACGACGAGCAGCCCGCCGGCCCGCTGATGTTTCAGGGCGACCACGGACTGGTGGCCTATCGCAATATCCGCATTCGCACTCTGCACGACCGTGAGCCGATCAAACCGGTCTCGGCTCTCTTCACGCCGGAACTCTACGCCTACGAAGCCGGCAAGGACCGCCGAGCCTTGGCCGCGATTGAAGAACGAATTCGAAAAGGCTCTCCGGATGAGATAACTGCGATCGAGAAAGGGCTCATCGACACGCTCCAGCGTAAGGAAGCCACCGGGGCCTCCAAAGAATTCGCTTGTCGCATGTTGCGGCAAATAGGAACCGAGAACGCCGTCCCTGCCTTAGCAGCGATTATGGCCGACAAAGGACTTGCCCACATGGCCGTCTTTGCTTTGGCTGGGATCCCCAGTTCCACGGTCGACGAAGTCTTGCGCGATGCGATCGACTCGGCCGAAGGCGACCTTCAGTTTGCGCTGCTTAACGCGCTGGCCGATCGCCGCGACCGCCAAGCCGTACCGCGTATCGCCGCACGGATGAAAAGCGATGACGCCGCGTTGGTAAAGACTGCCATGTCCGCGCTGGGACGCATCGGGGGCGTCGAGGCGGCCGATGTGTTGGCCCAGGTCACGCTCCCTCAACGGCTTGAAGAATCGAGAAACCACGCCCGGCTTGTCTGTGCCGAGAACTTCCTGGCCGAAGGCAAAACGGCCGAGGCAATCGCCATTTACGGGGCCCTATCCCAACGCCAATACAGCACACCAATCAGGATCGCGGCCTACGAGGGGATCATCCGTGCGGAAGGACCGAAAAGCCTTCCCACGATTCTCGCTCTGCTGAAGGACGACGACCGGGCGCTGCAACTGGCTGCCGGCAAGTTCCTTGCGACGATCCCCGGCGAAGGCGTTTCGGAAGCCGTTGCGGCCGAGATTGCCCAACTTGATCCTGAAGTCCAAGTTGTCGTGCTAGGCGCCTTGGCCACACGAGGCGACAAAGCGGTTGCCCCCGCCGTGACGGCCGCCGCACGCCATCAGGATCCCCGCGTACAAACGGCCGCACTCGGGGCCCTCGGCGCACTCGGTAATGCCTCCCACGTCAAATTACTTATCGAGACGGCCCAAACCGACGGAAGCCCGAGCAAAGCCGCCCGAGATAGTCTCCATCGCCTTAGTGACCCCGGCGTCAATGAAGCGATCCTCGAAGTCCTCGGCAACGACAACGCGGCCTGCCAGGCCCTCGCCTTCGATGCACTCAACCACCGTGCCGTTGCGACCGCTGTGCGAGCGGCGATCGTCGCAACCGAAAACGGGGACGGCAATCTTCGCCGAGCGGCTATCCGCTATCTCGCGAGATTCGGCGGCCAAACGGAACTCCCTCGATTGGTCGAAATGCTCGTGGCGCCCCAAAACGCTGCCGAGAGAGGCCAACTGGCGAGAGCTGTGGCCGCCGTGGCTGGGCGCGTAGGGGACAGTGAGCGAACCGGGCCGATTGTGGCCGCGCTGCCCAGCGCGAATGTCGACGCCAAAGTGCGTCTTCTGGCCATACTGGGATCGCTTGGCGGCGACGACGCGCTGGACGCCGTTCGAGCCGAACTCGAAGAGGATAATGAATCCGTCCGAGGCGCCGCCGTACGTGCGCTCGCCAACTGGCCCGATATTAGTCCCTTGCGTGATCTGCTGGAAATCGCGAAACACGATTCGGATCCCGCCCGCCGTCGACTGGCGTTACGCGCCTTCATCGAGAAGACGGATACACCCAAAATCCGCCGCTCCGGGCAAGGCGTGAAGCTGTTTGGAGAAGCCATGGCGCTGGCGCAAGAACCGAAAGACAAGAAGCGGATACTGGCCGGACTCGGCAAACTGATCGACACCAGGGCCCTGCCCGTTGCAAAGAAATATTTCGACGATCCGGCCCTGGAAGAAGCTGCCCGAGCCGCCTATAAGGCGGTGGCCGTCGCCACATACCAGTGGAAGGGCGAGGACAAACCTCAATCCGCAGCGGCCCCGCCGCAGACTGAATACGTGCTTACGGCCGAAGCTGCAATCATCGTCGGCAGCGGCGCTAAGCGGGAGTCGCACGACGGACATGCCCATATCGGTTCCTGGGAACACGTCAGCACATGGCTCCTATGGCACGTCGAGATCGACGTTCCCGGCGCCTTCTCCATCAGCGTCACCCAGTCCAGTGCAGGCAACGCCGGCAGCGAATACCTCGTGGCCGTCGAAGACAAGGAGCTGCCCGGCGTAGTCCAAGACACGGGCGATTGGACACACTTCGAGACGCAGACGCTCGGCGAGATCGAAATCGCCGAACCGGGCGTCCACACCGTCGCCCTTGTACCAATCCGGAAGGCGGGCGATCAAATGGCACGACTGAGCAAGGTGACCTTGAGGCGGGTCAAATAGATTTCAGCGAAAGAATAAAGGAAGAACAAAGGGATCGGGAGTCTTTTCGGACGAAAAGGCGACCCAAGGTCAAAGGGAATAGGTCAGAAAAAGACTCCCGTCCCCTTTAATCTTGGTCTTAGACACCCCAGATCCCGCCGCCGGAAGATGTTGGCCAGGCACGGTTTATGGCTATCGGCCTGGAGTCGTGAGCGGCAAGGCGCTAGCCGCCGTTGCGGTGTGAGAAACACGCTGGCCCTGCCCGAGAAGGTCGCTATAATCAACCTTATTCTCGATCAGCTTATTCTCGATCGGGCCGTCTTTCCCATGCGATCCGCAAGTTCTCAAGGAGCAATCACTATGAGTAACTCGACTTCACGACGTTCATTCCTGCAAACCGTTGGTCTTGGCGCCGCTGCCCTGGGCCTTAGCCGATCGGCGCTGGCCGGGCAGAAGCAAGAGCCGATCCAGGGGTTCGAGGAAGGGCCCGCCGACCCTAATGTCTCGAAAGGATGGAAGCCTGTCTCCGACCGCAAGGTCCGCGTGGGCATTGTCGGATACGGCACCTGCCCGTTCGGCCCTGACTTCAGCTTCCAGGCCCACCCGAATGTCGAGGTCGTGGCAGTCAGCGACTTGTTTCCCGATAGGTGTGCCGAATTGGCGAAGAGGTGTCGCTGCGAGAAAACCTATCCGTCGCTGGAAGAACTCGTCAAAGACGACGAGATCGAGGCCGTCTTCGTGGCCACCGACGCCCCGAGCCATGTCCGACACTGCATCGAGGTCCTGGGGCACGGCAAGCACGTCGCCTGCGCTGTGCCGGCTGTCTGGGGGTCGCTTGAAGACGCCGACAAACTGTTCGAGGCCGTCAAGACCAGCGGTCTGAAATACATGATGTTCGAGACGTCGTGCTACCACGCCGACTGCTACGCAATGCGGCAGATCTACCAGGCGGGAGGATTCGGCCGGCTCGTCTACTCCGAGGGCGAGTACTATCACTTCCACTCTCACCAGATCGGCTCCTACAAAAACTGGCGCGTCGGAACCATCCCCTTGTGGTATCCCACTCATTCCACGGCTTACTACGTCGGCGTAACCGACAAACCGTTCACGTCCGTGTCTTGCACCGGGTCCAATGCGGGCTTTGCGTCCTGGCAACCGGGAGCCAACCAGTACGACAACGTCTTCACCGATCAGATTGCCCTCTTCCAAACCGCCGAGGGCGGCGCGTCGCGGATGCTGATGTGCCTCGGCACCCAGAGCAAGGGCGGCGAAACCGGACGCGTGTTCGGCGAAAAAGGATGGATGGAAGGCGTCGAGTACCACGGCACCATGAAGGACCTGCCCGACATCTCGCGTCCGCCGCTTCCGCCCGACGTGAAAGCCGGCGGACACGGCGGCTCGCACGGGCAACTGATGAACGAGTTCGTCCTCTCCATGCTCGAAGACCGCAAGCCGCTGGTGGATATTGTCCAGGCGCTGAATATGACCGTCTGCGGCATCGTCGCCGCCCAGTCGGCGCTGAAGGACGGCGAACGAATGAAGGTGCCTCAGTACGGAGTTTGACTAGCCGAGCCCCCAACCAAGAACTTGTAAAGGTATTACTTCCGGAATTCGTTTAGCAGCAGCCGGCACGGCGGCTTTGCGGGTAGGCGGCGCCGCCGCGTCAAGCCGCCGTGCCGGCGGCTGCTAAACGGGGCGAATTGGTTTCGTCAGGGCGAGCCCTAACCTACTTGCGTTTACAAGTCACCGTAGCTGATCAGTTGGACTTCCTTGCGACGGACCGCCCGTTTCACGTTCTTGCTGGTAAACGCCCTGGTTACGCCGTCGCGGTCGGCCGCCACGTTACGATAGCCGAGATGCCCCAAAGCTTGCATCTCGGGCATGTCGAGGCCCGGATGCTCGACAAAAAGGTACAGCCCCGGGCTTAACCCTTCGATGATCTTCACCATCGCGGCCTCTTTCTCTTGAGGCGTTGTATGAGAACCGCCAAAACTTCCGGCCCGTTTTGCTCCGGCAGCGCCTAGCGGCAGATCATACTCCCGCGAGAGCCGCTGAACAAGCGCCTTTAGCTCGGGTGTGGCGGTGGCCGTGCCCATGTGACAACTCAGGTGCGACACATTCTTGATTCGCTTCACGGCCAGTTCGATTTGGGCCCGAAGTTCTCGTTCCACTTCGCTGAGTTTCGGCTCGGCGTCCAGGAAGCCCGTGTTCGGTGGAAAGTCCCCACGCTGCCGGGTCATCGGAAAGAAGTTGCCTTGCGCGTCGGCCAGACTGGGCGCCCGCGTGATCGGTCCCCATTTGCAGGCGTCCCATTCGGCGGTCAAGGTCAGGTGCACGCCCACGTCCAGGGCCGGGTTCTCGGCGAGCATCTCGACCGCCTCGTTGAACCAGGGGCAAGGAACCATCACCTCGACCGATCGCATGATTCCGTCGCGATACGACTGGATACAGGCCACATTGACCGCATGGGACGAGCCCATGTCGTCACCGCGAACGATCAGGCGAATGGCGTCGTCGCCGACCGCTAGGTTGTCGATCGGTACAACGGCGGCCAGCACCAGAAGTGCATAAGAACAGATAGCCAGGTAGCGCATGGGGAAACCTCCTTTGGTTGCTCACGATTGTAAAGGGAGCGGTCAGCCGGGTCAAACTGCTCCGGTAGCCCGCATTTCTCATTCACGCTTAATACCTAATGCCGGCCCGACCACATTGACCGCGTGTGTTCCAACCAAACCCAAGCCCAGGGGTTGCAACCCCTGGGCTTTTTTGCTGCACAAAACCGACTTTGCAGGCCTCCTGTGAAGAATTCGCCAAAAGGTTGCACAGCAAGACGCCATCTGTCATAATGGACAATGGGAATTCGTAGGGTTTGAGATTCCCCGAATACGTCGACCTACCTCCAATGAAGGATTCCACGCAGAATGGCGACTCGAAGATCTTTTCACAACCGATCCAAGCCGGGATCTGGCAGCCGGCTGGCGTTCGAACGACTCGAGCCGCGGTTGGTGCTGGACGGCTCCTCGCTGGTGATCTCCGAGTTGATGGCCGCCAATGGCGAGACGCTCCTGGATGAGAACAACGATTCGTCCGATTGGGTCGAGATCCATAACCCGACCGCTGCGCCGGTCGACCTGGACGGGTGGTACTTGACCGACGATGACGACAACCTGACGCAGTGGCAGTTTCCCGACATCACGCTTGCCCAGGATGAACACCTCATGGTCTTCGCCTCGGGCAAGGACCGTAGCGCCCTCGGCAGCGAGCTGCACACCAACTTCCAACTCGACAGCGACGGCGAGTATCTGGCCCTGGTTGAGTCCGACGGCACGACCGTGGCCTTCGAGTTCGCGCCGAAGTTTCCCAAGCAGTTCACCGACATCTCATACGGCATCGGATACGACGCGGCCAACTTTGGCGTGCCCGGCGGGGAAAGCCTGAAGTATCTCGTCCCGGCCGACGGCTCGCTGGGAACCGATTGGACCGCGCTGGGCCATGACGACTCGGCCTGGACGACCTACGCCCAATCGCCGGGCATACTGATCACCGAGGCCGGCACGGGAACGCCCGACGCCGTCGAACTGCAAAACGTTTCGATCAACGCCATCGACACAACCGGCTGGGTCATGGCGGCCAATAATGCTGCCAACTACGACATCAACGAGGTTCACGCGCCGTTGTGGACCTTTCCCGCTTCGATGGCCCCGGGCGAGTTGCTCTATCGGCCCGACACGACCATAGACAACATATTCTGGCGCGCCTCCCAGGAAGGCTGGGTAATGATTCTCGACGAGAATGGCACGGTGATCGACTTCGTCGTCTGGGGATACTTGCCTGAGGAATTGGCCTCGATGAGTGTCGAAGTAAACGGCTTCACCGACATTCGCCCGGCAGCCAATTGGGCCGGTCCGCCGGTCGACACCACGACAACCGGCTCCAGTTCGTTGCAGCGGATCGGCGGTTCCGACCACGACCATGCCGGCGATTGGACCTTCGACGCCCCGGGCACGGGCGGCGATTCGAACGCCGGGCTGACGCTTCCGTTTGTCCAGGATTTGGCCGCGGGGCTGGGGTTTGACGCGATAGACGGCGGCATCGGCGACGCGGTGCAGGCCGACCTTGAGGCCGACATGCACGGGGTCAATGCGTCGGTCTACATGCGGTTGCCGTTCGAACTGGCCGATCCCTCGGCACTCCAGACGCTGGGCCTGTCGATCAAATACAACGACGGTTTCGTCGCTTATCTCAACGGCCAAGAGGTCGCCCGACGCAACGCGCCGGCGACGATCCAATGGGACTCCACGGCCACCGCAGCCCGTAGCGTGGCCGAGTCGCTCGTGTTCGAGGAGATAGACCTGGGCAATTTCCTGGGCCTGCTTCACGCGGGCAACAACATGCTGGCCATTGCGGGATTGAACGTTTCGGCCGCCGACGGCGATTTCCTGATCCTGCCGATTCTCTCGAGCACGGGACTGCAATACTTTGCCGAACCTACGCCCGGCGAGGCGAACGGCGCCGAGGGCTGGATCGACTACGTGCGCGATACGACCTTCAGTGTCGATCGCGGTTTCTTCGACGACCCGTTCGACGTGCTGATCAGCACCAACACGCCGAATACCCAGATCTACTACACCACCAACGGCTCGAAACCGAGTGACGCCAACGGCACGTTGTACTCCGGACCTATCAACATTGACGGCACTACGATCTTGCGCGTCGTGGCGTTGAAAGTCGGCTATGTGCCCACCAACGTCGACACGCATACCTACATCTTCCCCGACGACGTTGCCCAGCAACCCACGATGTCCACTTCGATCACGAACCATGCGGTCTGGGGTCCGCAGATGCGGGACTCGCTGCTGGCTGTTCCCACGGTTTCCCTGGTGACCGCCGGGGCGGTTTCGCTGACCGAGGCGGAGACTTCGGTCGAGTTGCTCTTTGCCGACGGCACGAACGGTTTTCAGGTGGACGCCGGCGTGGAACATTTTGGTGGACACAGCATCAACTATCCCAAGAAGTCGATGCGTCTGAGCTTCAAGAGCCGATACGGCCCCGCCAAACTGAAGTACGATCTGTTCGGCAGCGGAGCCACCGACGAGTTCGACCAAGTCCTGCTGCGTGCCGGGTCACACGACACGGTGTTCTATGACAACGGTACCAAAGGGATTTATATCCGCGGTCGCTGGATTTCGGATAGGCAGTTGCAGATGGGCCAGCCGGCCCCGCACGGTCGCTTTGTGCACGTCTACATCAACGGCACGTACTGGGGCCAGCATCATCTGATGGAACGGCCCAACGCCGCCTTCATGGCCTCCTACTTCGGCGGCGAGAAAGAAGACTACGATGCGCTGAACGCCGGCTCGCCAGTCGACGGCGATACGGCCGCCTGGAACGCCATGGTCAACTCGTTGAATAACTACGAAACCCTGCAGCAGTACATGGACGTGGCCAGCTATGCCGATTACATGCTCTTGCAGTTCTACGGCGGAAACGATTGGGACTGGGGTACTTGGCAAAACTGGATGGCCGCCTCCGCTCGGGAGCCGGGACCTGGATACAAGTTCTTCGCCTGGGACAGCGATATGATCCTCCGCACGGGATTGTACGCCAATGTGACCAATTGGGGCGGGCCTGGAAACCTGTGGCCAAGCGTCAAACAGCACGTCGACTTCCGAATGCTCATGGCCGATCGAGCCTACAAGTATTTCTTCAACGACGGAATCCTTACGCCCGGCCGCGTCCTGGAAGACTTCCAGGCGCTGGCCGACCAGATCGAACTGTCGATCATCGCCGAGACGGCCCGCTGGGGAGCTCCCTACGCCTACACGCCGGCGACTTGGCTACAGCACGTCAACCGAGTGCGCAACGAAATCATTCTACAGCGAACCGACGTGGTCGTTGGGCAAATGCGAGCGTCCGGCGTCTTCCCCTACACCGAAGCCCCCGAGTTCAATCAGAACGGCGGGCAAGTGTCCGACGGCTTCGAATTGACCATGAGCAATCCCTTGGGAGTGATCTACTACACGCTCGACGGCAGCGACCCCCGGCTACCCGGCGGCGCCATTTCGCCCGATGCCCGACAGTACGGCGTCGGAAACGCCCTCACGCTGGTCGAGAAAGGCTCCACTTGGAAGTATCTCGACGACGGCTCCAATCAGGGGACGGTCTGGTCCACATCGGGGTTCGACGACGGTAGTTGGGCTTCCGGCCCGGCGCAGCTCGGCTACGGCGACGGCGACGAGGCCACTGTAGTCGGATACGGCCCGGACGCCGGCAACAGGTACATCACCACCTACTTCCGCCATGCCTTCAACGTCGACGATCCCGCGCAGTTCGATCAACTGGCGGTCGAAGTGCAACGAGACGACGGGGCCGTGGTCTATCTCAACGGTCAAGAGGTGGCGCGCAGCAGTATGCCCGAGGGCCAGATTGCCTTCGATACGCCGGCCGTGTCTACCACCGACGAGACAAGCTTCTTCCCCTATACGATCGATCCCAGCTTGCTGGTGCAGGGTGAGAACGTGATCGCCGTCGAAGTGCATCAATGGGGCGGCACCAGCAGCGACATCAGCTTCGATCTGCAACTCACCGGCAGCGACCTTGCCGGCATGGTCGTGTTGAACGATTCCGACTTGGTGAAAGCCCGGGCGCTGAATTCGGGCGAGTGGTCGCCGTTGCACGAGGCCCAGTTCTTCGTCAATATCCCGGCCGCCGCCGGAAATCTGGCCATCACCGAACTGAACTACAATCCCTACGATCCTACGCAAGCGGAAATCGACCAGGGCTTCGTCGATGACGACTTCGAGTTCATCGAACTGCTGAACCTCGGCAACGAACAGATCGACTTAACCGGCGTGCAATTCATCGAAGGGATCGATTTCGATTTCACCGGCAGCGGCATCACCGTGTTGGACCCGGGCGAGTACATCACCTTGGCCCGCAACCCGACCGCGGTCGGTTTTCGCTACGGGAACGTGGGCAAAGTGATCGGCCCCTACACGAGTAGACTCAGTAACGGCGGCGAGCAGCTTGCCCTGGTCGACGCCTTCAGCAGCACGATCCGTGACTTCATCTACGGCGACTCGGGCAACGCCGGCTGGCCCAACCGGGCCGACGGCAATGGCTCGACGATGGAAGTCATCGATCCCGCCGGCGACCCGAGCGATCCGGACAACTGGCGCTCCAGCGGTCAGTACCTAGGCTCGCCCGGAAGCGCCGGAACGGGCTCATTCCAGGGCGTTGTTGTCAACGAAGTGCTCACGCATACCGACTACCCGGCGGGTGAGGGTCCGCGGGTCGATGCACTCGAGTTGTACAACTACACCGATACCGAGATTCCGATCGGCGGCTGGTGGCTCAGCGACGACAATGACGATTTCCAGAA